>CBFGNP010000598.1:0-3456 GCA_965650095.1 uncultured Pedobacter sp.
TTCCAGGTAGCTTTGCCAATCTGACTTACGCAAAGGCAAGCCTTCCCGTATGGCCGGCTCATCAATCTGAATGATCTTAATTCCTGCATTCTCGAGATCTGTCACCTCATCTCGTATGGCCAGTGCTATCTGTGTACAGGTTTCCGAACGTGGCTGATCATTGCGTACAAATGACCATTGCAATATCGTAACAGGTCCAGTAAGCATCCCTTTAACCCACTTTTCAGTTAAAGATTGTGCATAAGCGGACCATTTTACTGTCATAGGCTCAGGGCGAAAAACATCCCCGAAAATGACGGGTGGCTTTACACATCGGCTACCATAGCTTTGTACCCAGCCATTTTTAGTGAAAGTAAAACCGGCCAGCTGCTCACCAAAATATTCCACCATGTCATTCCGTTCAAACTCTCCATGTACCAGCACGTCAATTCCTGCATCTTCCTGAAAACGGATGGTTTCTTCGGTTTCTTTTTCTATTAAAGCGTCGTACGCTGCGACACTTAATTCCCCTTTTTTAAACCTGGCCCTCCAGCTGCGTACCTCCGCTGTCTGTGGGAATGAACCAATGGTTGTAGTGGGGAACAACGGAAGGTTTAAAGCGGCAGACTGCAAGTCGCGGCGAACAGAAAAAGGCTTGTCCCTTTGATCATCTTTCACAGCAATACCTGTCACACGCTGTTTAACTGAATCATTATGGATCAAATCGGATGTCTTTCGGTTGTCGTTCGCTTTTCGGTTCGCTATTAACTTTAGCTGGGCAGCTTCTTCGCCCTCAGTCAGTTGCTTTAAGATGACTACCTCCTCAACTTTTTGCCTCGCAAATGAAAGCCATTGTTTAATCTCTGGGGTCAATACCGCTTCATTGGTTTCCAGTTCAAGATCACAAGGTGAGTGGATTAACGAGCAAGAGGGGCTAATGATCAATCTGTTGTCGCCTAATTTTCCGGCGGCGGCTTTAATCAAAGCCAAAGCGGCGTCGAAATCGTTTTTCCAGATGTTACGCCCATCAACCAAACCAAGTGATAAACTCATTTGGGCAGGGATTTGGTCCAAAACAACGTTGAGTTGCCCAGGGCCACGCACGAGATCAATGTGCAACGCGTGTACCGGCAAAGTTACCGTCAGCTCGATATTGTCCTGCAGAGCGCCGAAATAGGTGGCCAATAAGGTTTTCAGTTTCGGAAATTGCTTTTTAAACGCTCCATATACATATTTAAAAGCTTCCTTATCCTTTTCAGTCAGGTCCATTGTCAGAAAGGGCTCATCAAACTGTACCCATTCGACATGTTGTTCTTCCAGTTTTTTAAGCAATTCCACATAAGCCGGTAAAAGATTTCTAACCAGGTCTATGCGGTCAAATCCGCTTTCTTTTTCCTTACCCAATAATAAATAAGAAACAGGCCCTATAACCACTGGCTTGGTTTTAATTCCCAGTCTTAGCGCTTCATTGTACTCATTGAGTAGCTTGTTAGAAAATAGTTTAAACTGCTGATCCTTTAAAAATTCGGGAACGATGTAATGATAATTGGTATCAAACCATTTCGTCATTTCCATTGCGGTAATGTCCAGCCCATCTTTCTGATAGCCCCTTGCCATTGCAAAATAAAGATCGAGTTCGGAATTGTCTTTATTCAGGATGACTTCATGATAACGCTTTGGAATCGCGCCAACGGTCAGCGAAAGGTCTAATACCTGATCATAAAACGAAAAATCATTGGAGGGGATCAGGTCTATCCCTGCCACTTTTTGCAGCTCCCAGTTCTGCTTACGGATGTCCCGGCCTGTTTGCACCAGGCTTTGAATACCTGACTCACCTGACCAATACTGCTCGCAGGCTTTTTTGAGTTCTCTTTTACTACCAATACGCGGGTAGCCCAGATTGTTTGTTAGCATTTTCTTGCTTTTTAATTGTTGAAAAAATCAGTTAAAAGCTCTTTTGCTGAACTTCGCAATGCAAACGGATTAAAATTAAGGAAAAACAGAGATGCACATGCATACCTCTTCCTGATGGAATGTGCATATAGGCATCAAACTCAACCTGTGCTTTATATCGCGAAAGCATTGTCAATTCGATAAAGGCAGGTCTCCTGACTTGTAACATTTTTACCATCCTTCCCATTCCGTTTACGGAGCAGTGGATATGCTAAGGGCAAAAACTTTTTGTGTTACTTACAGTTGCGCGACAGTTCGTGATTTACACACGATTCCCTATTAATCTACAAATTAAGTAAAACCATTATCGGTTGATGAAGAAATAAAGTAAAGAACTTATCCCTGCAAATGTAGGTTAAAAAACTATCATTTGGTAATGATTATCGGCTACCGCTAAGGAAAATACTGCAGGCATCAGGCAAACCTTCGTTGAATTCAGTTGTTAGATAGATAAAACAGAATATGATAAATCTATCAAACGTGATCATACATGCAGCTCGTGTTGGTGATGTGGCAGTGCTAAAAGAGCTGTTGCTCCAGGGTGTAGATGTAAATACCCGCGATGAAAAAGGCTATACCCCATTAATTATTGCCTGCTACAATAACCAATATGAAGCAGCAAAGTTCTTATTGGAAAACGGAGCTGAGGTAAATGCCCAGGATCATGGTGGTAATACTGCATTAATGGGGGTCGCATTTAAGGGACACCAAAATATCGCCAGCTTGTTAATTGATAATGGAGCTCAGATTGATCTTCAGCATGGAAACGGAGGAACAGCCTTGATGTTTGCCGCTATGTTCGGCAGGCACGACTTACTGAGATTGCTTTTAATCTCTGGTGCAGATAAGCGCTTGCTTGATATCCGGGGGCTGACGGTTTAAGATTCACCTACACAGCCCGGAAACATTGAGGTAATATCAATTTTAGACCCGCATCAATCGTCACCGTTAATCCTCATCCATAATGTGCAGTTCGATTTCCTCACTGATCGCATCTACAGTGAGCTCATCAAGCACAATTTCCAGTCGGTCTCCTTTTAGCTCGGGTTCGTATAAAGGCAAATCACCTGCTTCAACCTCTTCTTTTTCTATTAGATCCCAATCTTCGCCATTGAAGCACACTGCCCCCATTACTCCGCCAAAATAAATCACTTTATAGTAATTCTCTTTCACTGGCAATATGGTTAAAGTCACTTCTTTTTCACCATATCCAATTTTGATGTTAAATGGTTCTTTCATTTTCATCTTAAATTTTGACCGTTATTGGTTAATAATCAATAACAGGACGTTATGAAAATTGTTTTTGTCTAATTTTTTTCAGAAAAAATTTAAACAAAAGGAGTTTTATAAGCTTTATTACCGAGCAACAGAACAAAACCTAATGCACAAACAATTTTAGCTTTGAATGGTTAATTCCCATGATCAGCTCATACATACAGCCTATGCCGGAGGGACCATCATTAGTAATTTTAAAAGAACTCGTTCAATCCCTTCATCTAGAGGGACAGCAAATCATCAACGTTG
>CBFGNP010000599.1:0-3441 GCA_965650095.1 uncultured Pedobacter sp.
ATGTTGATGATAAGCTGATACTGATTGTAAAGATCGCGTCCAGTGATACCAAGCCTCACTATGCCCTTGATGAAAACAAGAAATGGTGGGTATATTACCGGGTTAAAGACAAAAGCCTGCTGGCAAGCAAAATTATTGTAGATGTTATTAAAAAAAGTGTGGACGGTAGCGGACAGCTCATCACTTATACCGAGCAGGAAAAAAAGCTTTTTGAGCACCTCGCCGAAAAAGGGAGAATTACCCTAAAAGAGTTTAGCAAATTGACCAGAAGCTCCTACAGACAGGCTCAGAAGATACTAGTAAGTTTAATTATAAGCGGCCTGATTAGGCCACATTCTTCTGAAAAGGAAGAGTATTTTACCACAATTCAATAAGCACCTTGTCATGCTAAATTCATTTCACAACACTTTATATTATTTTAAACGTTTTAAATCAGGGTTCGAAATTTAATTGATGAATTCGGGGCGCAAATCAAGGTAAAAAGCCGACTTTTGCGCCTATGTTGGCGCGTTTATATATCAAGTACAAACCTTATTATTCAGACAATTTACGGCTGGCCATGCCAATTGTGGTCTCTCAGCTGGGGCATACATTGGTGCACCTGGCAGACAGTGTGATCGTTGGCCATTTTGCTGGCACGATCCAGCTGGCGGCAGTTTCGCTGGTGAACAGTTTATTCATGCTCATCCTGGTCCTGGGAATGGGAATTGCGTACGGACTAACGCCTTTAATTGCGCAGGAAAATGGCAGAAAAAACTATGAAGAATGTGGCAAGCTCTTATCAAACAGCCTGATCATCAATTTTTTCACCTCGATTCTGCTCTATGGCTTCGTATATCTGGGTACTCTATTAGTGATCGATCATATCGGGCAGTCACCGGCGGTAGTCCGCTATGCCAAACCTTACCTCAGTTACCTGGGCATATCTATTATTCCCCTAATGGTTTTTCAGACTTTTAAGCAATTCGCCGAGGGGCTTGGATTTACCAAACAAGCCATGTTTGTTTCTATATGGGGTAATCTGCTAAATATCCTACTCGGCATCCTATTTGTAAAAGGAATGTTTGGTATTGCGCCAATGGGCGTTAAGGGCGTTGGACTGAGTACCCTTATAGACCGTACCCTTATGGCTGTTGTTATGTCCGCTTATGTTTTGCGGTCTAAACATTTTAAACCCTACATACAAAGCTTCCGGATTAATTTCTTTGACCAAGTAAGAGGCCGGAAAATTGTAAAGATCGGAGCTCCTGTCGCTTTGCAATATTCCTTTGAGATCAGTGCTTTTAGTGGCGCCGCAATATTGATAGGAACTATAGGTGCTGTTGAGCAGGCTGCACACCAGGTAGCAATTAACCTGGCTTCTGTCACCTATATGATGGCCAGTGGCGTCGCAGCTGCGGCTACCATTAAAACGGGTAACAATTTCGGAATGCGGAATTTCTCTGATCTAAGGAAGTCTGCAATTGCCAGCTATCATGTTATTCTCTTATTTATGAGTATGACCGCTATCCTGTTTATCCTGGCCAACAACTTCCTGCCTTATATTTATACGGAAGACATCGCAGTTATCAACATTGCTGCACAGTTGCTGGTCATTGCCGGTTTCTTTCAATTATTTGATGGGACTCAGGTAGTCGGATTGGGCGTTTTAAGGGGCATTGGAGACGTGAATATACCTACTCTGATTACTTTTATCGCCTACTGGATCATAGGAATTCCTCTTGGCTATCTGCTTGGCATCGTACTTGGCTTGGGTGTTAACGGAATCTGGTATGGGTTAACCTTCGGACTGCTCAGCGCCTCTACCCTTCTCTTTTTTAGGTTTCAAACAAGAACAAAAATTTTGATGATCGAGGAATTGCCAGGTTGATCCGTGCTCCTCTTTCTTTAACCTTTTACATTTCCCAGCCTACTATTTATGCCACTGGCTGCATATAAACAAGCATCCTGAAATTAAATCTATAAAATTAGTAGAATAATTTTGATAATTGAAAAAGTTGAATTAATATTGTCGACCAATTCGATAGATATTATATGAAACCAGAGCTGAGAACCAGAAGAAAATCTACCTGCTGTTGTATGTCCAGATGTTCAGTACAATTGCCAGTTTAACCTTCAGATTTTCAAATTCAGACCTTCAGATGAAACCATCAAAATATACGTCAACCTATTTTACCTTATTTCTTTTCAACTTTTTGTTTGGTCAGCAGCTCTTTGCCCAGGGAAATAATTTTATCGTTATATCGGGAAAAATTATTGACGAAGGCACCAAGGAGTCGCTTCCAGGCGTAAACGTACTCATTAAAGGAACCGTCAATGGAATTGCGACCGGCTCGAACGGCGAATTCAGTTTAAAAACCAAAGCGAACTTCCCATTAACCCTTGTCATTTCGAGCATCGGCTTTAAGACGCAGGAATTTGAAGTAAAAGGTACAGATTCGAGAATAAACATTGCCCTGGTTACGCAGACCCAATTAGGCATGGAAGTAGTAATTACAGCGTCAAGAGTTGAAGAAAGCATCCTTAAATCTCCTGTAGCTATTGAAAAACTGGACATCCGGGCCATTCGGGAATCTCCTGCTCCAAGTTTTTATGATGCACTGGAAAACGTAAAAGGGGTGCAGATGATCACCTCCAGCTTAACTTTTAAGGTGCCCAATACGCGTGGCTTTAACATTCCCAACAACTTCCGCTTTATGCAGCTGGTGGATGGTGTGGATATGCAGGCTGCAACTTTAGGTGTACCACTTGGCAATGCCATTGGCCCTACCGAGCTGGATATAGCAAGCGTAGAGATTACCCCTGGCGCCGCTTCTGCCTTGTATGGCATGAATGCCATCAATGGTATGTCTAACCTGATTACTAAAAACCCATTTTTATACCAGGGATTAAGCATTTATCAAAGGACAGGGATTAACCATTTAGATGGAACCGATGCAGATCCAAGTATGCTCACCGAAACTGCCTTTAGATATGCCCGCGCATTTAACAATAAATTTGCTTTTAAAATAAATGGTAGCTATATGCGGGGAACCGACTGGCGGTCCAATACAAGGCTGGATCAGAACCCGAACAATTTAAAAAGTGCCAATCCTGGATTTCCAGCACTAGACGGGGCTAACAATGTGGCATTCGATGGATGGAATAAATATGGCGATGATGCACTGGCAGGAAGTAACCTGGCATCGAACGTTACCGGCCTGACTATTGATGGAAAGCCAAATCAGACCTTACGTGTTGTGCGTACAGGATATTATGAGGTTGATCTGGTTAGTCCGAAAGTGGACAACATTAAATTCGATGCCGCTTTACATTACCGCTTAAATGATCATGCAGAGCTTTCTTATTCGTACCGTATTGGTAAAATGGATGGTGTGTTTCAGCGCGGAAATAAGATACAGCTTGATAATGTTGTGGTTCAAAATCATAAGCTTGAGTTAA
>CBFGNP010000600.1:0-3438 GCA_965650095.1 uncultured Pedobacter sp.
CGGATATGATCAAGGTAGCAATGATCAACATTCATAAGGACATTCAGGATCAGGGGCTGCAATCTAAAATGACCATGCAGGTACATGATGAGTTGGTGTTTGATGTGCTGAAGACCGAAGTCGAAGTCATGAAAACCATCATTGCGCACCGCATGAAGACCGCGATCAAAACAACTGTGCCGATTGAAGTAGAGATTGGTGAAGGAGATAACTGGCTCGCTGCGCATTAAAGCTCAATCGTTTCACCGATGGCCGGCAAAAGCAAAGCTTTGTTTTCTCTTTTAAATTTGGCCTTTGCTTCTTCCGTGTCAATCTGTATGGGTGGGAAGGTATTGTAATGTACGCCAATCACCTTGTTGCAATCCAGGAACTTTGTCGCAACCAACGCGTCATCAACATCCATGGTGTAATGGCCCCCGATCGGAAGGATAGCATAATCCAGGTGATAAAGATCGGCAAGGATTTTCATTTCCAGCGTCAGGGCTGTATCTCCCGCGAAATAGATTGATTTGCCCCCCAGTTCGAGTACAAATCCGGCAGGGTTTCCACCATAGCTGCCATCGGGATTACTGCTTGAATGTACCGCCCACACTGTTCTCAGGGTTCCAAAATCGAATTTCGATTTACCGAAGTTCACATCAGTAACGTTTTTCACGCCCTGTTTTCTTATCCAGTCTGCAACTTCCACCATGGCGATCACCTTGGCATTGGTTTGGTTTGCAATTGCTGCCAGATCGGCGATATGATCGCCATGCCCGTGACTCACCAGAATATAATCAGCCTCAATGCTTTTTATATCGATATGCTTTGCCAGAGAATTATGGGTAATAAAAGGATCAAAAAGAAATTTTTTGCCATCGGCTTCCAGCTGAAAGCAGGATTGACCGTAATATGTATATTTCATCTGCTAGTGAATTGTATTATTGTCCAAACATACCACCAAGACCGCCCAGCATATCTTTAGTCGCGGCCTGCATCTCTGTTGCGCTTACTTGTTCCGCCTGGCTTAACGCTTTATTGATAGCCGTAAGCAGCAACTCCTCCAGTTCTTCTTTGTCAGCTTGTCCGTAAAAGTCTTCCTTAATTTCTACCGCCGTAATTGTTTTATTGGCTGTCGCGGTGATACGTATGGCACCGCCCTCAACTTCAGCAAAAACAGAAATTGTATCCAGGCGTTTCTTTATTTCGTCGGCTTTTTGTTGTGCCGCCATTAATTTGTCGAACATAATCAGGTTTATTTTTATATAACAACGAAATTAAGGGAAATTGGTTTAATTAAGAGGGATTAAAATAAAAAAGAGCTTACTCCATTAGTTTACTGTTGAAATCTACAAAAAGCTTAAAAAGGTTATTGTAGGCCGTAAGGGGAAGGCTGCCAGGCCGATCATTCACATCATGATAAGCTTTTGTCCCACCGGTGGTATACGTAAAAAAAGCAGGAACACCTTTCTCGCTGAAAAAGTAGTGGTCGCTGTTGGCGGCTTTCCCTCTCGAATTAATCTTTACCAGGTATTGATGGGCATCGTTAATCTGATTTAACAGTGCGAATTCTTTTGGGTACAGTGTTGCGTTTACAACTGTTATTCCTGTTTCACCGGTACCAACCATATCCACGTTAATGAGAAAACGGATGCTGCTCAGGTCGATAAGCGGGTGCTCTGTGAAGTATTTGGAGCCCAGGAGTCCCGCTTCTTCTGCAGCGAAGCAGATAAATGCCATGCTATAGGGCGGAGGATTTGCAGTATAATATCTGGCCAGATTCAGCAAAAGCGCGACTCCGCTGGCATTGTCATTTGCGCCGGGAAAATAAGTATTACTGCCCATTCCTCCCAAATGGTCATAATGAGCGGTCAGTACGATTAAAGAGTCAGGATGTAAGGTTCCTTTCACCATACCGCAAATGTTCGATGCTTTGTAATCCGGGATAAATTTATTTCCAACAGTCAGTTCAATGCTCAATGGTTTTTCTACTAAACCCTTCATCACCTCAATTCCGGTATAGTCGGCCATCTGATTACTTACCGACCAGGTGAGTTTGTCTTTCAGGATCAATAGGATACGGTTTTCCGGGGAGATAAATGAGGAACTGTCTTTTTGCTCCAGCTCGCAGCGTACGCTTGTTCCAGCACTTTCCGGCATAATAATAAACTCTTTTCCGGGAACGAGCCGCCTGCCATTTAGTTTAAGCTCCATAGGCCCGGGAAAAGTGTTTACAGGGAAGGAGAAAGGCTGTTTGAACGTTTTTCCATCCATCGGAGCTAATCCATAAGCCTCAAATTGTGCCGAAATATAATCTGCAGCCTTATCCAGTCCGCTATTTGTATAACCTCTTCCCCACATAGTTTTGGAACCCAGCGTATCTAAAATTGTTCTGTCCAGTTTGAGGTTTTGTGAAAATACAGTTGCGGGAATAATCAGGCATAGGATAAAAAAGTGTTTTTTCATATTAAAAATATCTGGCCTGGTTTTTTGTTGTTAAGGTAAATATATGTTCTTCTTTTTGTGTGTCGCTCAGATTTGAGCGTTAATTTAAAAGCGGTTTATTGTTATTAAAAGGTTAAGACATCATTTTAATCGGTCTTAATGGCTTTATCCCCATCAAAATGCCATTAAAATTAACTGAAAAATGTAAAAAAATTAAAAACGTATTGCACAACTCAATATTTATTTAAACCTTTGCGCCTCAACTCATTCAAATAATTATTATACACAGAAAATGATCAAGCACATAACACATAAACTTTCTATTGTAGAAGCAAAGAATATTGCTTCCAGAAGTTTGTTTATTGAGCGCTTGCGACCCATATTTTTTGTGACAACAAACCGGCAAAACTATACGCCGCGCATTTGAGTAAATCTCTGAGCAAAAGCTCAGCGCATTTCCATAGAGGATTGCCTCTCAAAAAACAATTAATCAGAACATTTATATTTTTTCGTTATCATATTAATGAATATAAACGATTTTATAGTGCAGGTTGCACTTCCTGAACATCGTGTCTTTGCAGAAGAAATTTGCGATGAAATGGCAGAATCAGCGAAAGCACGAGGTACAGGGATCGCTAAGCGCTCTCCGGAGTACGTAGCAGGAAAAATGGCTGACGGTAAAGCCGTTATTGCCTTTCATAAAGATGGTTCATGGGCAGGATTCTGTTATATAGAAACCTGGACACATGGGCAGTTTGTGGCCAATTCAGGACTCATTGTCAGTCCGAAATATCGTAAAGCAGGACTGGCACATGCCATTAAAGAGAAGATCTTCGAACTTTCCAGGCAGAAATACCCTAAAGCTAAGATATTTGGTTTAACCACGGGACTTGCGGTAATGAAGATCAATTCTGATCTGGGGTATGAACCGGTTACTTATTCGGAACTTACCCAGGATGAAGAGTTCTGGAAGGGCTGTGAGAGTTGCGTGAACTTCGAAATATTAAAAATGAA
>CBFGNP010000601.1:0-3436 GCA_965650095.1 uncultured Pedobacter sp.
TTTAATATCCCGCTGTAAAACCATATTATCCCCAAATAATTTAGGTACAGTAATTTGGGCAAAGCCCTGCACTTGTGTAAAATTGAATAGTATAAAAAAGGCAAACCATATTTGCACTTTTAACCTGTTTACTTTTTCCATATATTAGTAATAACCTGATAAAATTTATATACCTAAATCCGAGTGAAATTGAAAAAAAGGACATCATTTTCACGGAAATCAATTTCTTTAAAAAAAGGACGCTCATCTTTTATAGTAATAATCTCCCTGGATATTGGCGAGCCATCATTTTGCCGCTTAATGTGTTCCACTTGCTGTTTTGAAAGCTGTGAGGGCTTTCCAATATCAAGATAGGTAGCATAAGCATCATTATTTCGGTAACCGACTTTATATATTTCAAGCGCGTAATTACCTTCCGGAACCTTTTCGATATTGATCTTCAGCTTTCCTTTTGATTTTGATGGTAAATCTTGGATGTAATATTTCTGATTGTGAACCGAATCTCCCGGATGCGTATTGGTGAAATCCCATACCAAGGCCTGGATATTTCCTGTTGAATCCTTGCAAACCCATGATGAAGAATCTTTATTGACCAGCTCAATATCGCCCAATCGGTTCATAAACTGGTAAGAATAGAACACCGGTTTATTAATTCCTTGCGTGTTTAACATTCCAAAGCCTCCGTGGAAAGGTGTGTAGCGAGGGCCCGGTTCTTCAAAAACGTCAGTAAAAACCCAATAAGACATAGAATTGGCAGCATTACCGACCTGTTTAAGTTTTTGCAGTACAAAGGCAGCTTCGTGATAGCTATCGTGTATAGGATCAGACGGAGTGTAAGACGCACTCCACTCCGTATAATGCAGTTCCAGACCTGGCATTGTAGAACTGGCGATTTCCTTACGGGACTGAATGACATCCCCGCTAACACTCATAGGATTTTTATCCAGTACAGTACCTGAGTTGCCAAATTCATCGAGGTAGCCCTGTTTCACTCCATAAGCATGGGTACTTATAAAATCAATTGGCACGTTATTTTTTTTACAGTAATCAATCATCTCGGGTTCCCATGCAGCTCCGGCAGTTCCGGGTCCTCCTACCCGATAAGCAGGATTAACACTTTTGATTGCCCTGGCACTATATTCATAAAGCTTAAAATATTGCTGCTGGGTGCCGGTCCAAAATCCATCTTTCAGGTTAGGCTCGTTCCACACTTCGAAGTACCAGCTCTTAACTTCATCTTCACCGTAACGCTCTGTAAAATGTTGTGTAAGGTTTTTTACCAGGGCTGCCCATTTGTTATAATCTTTTGGCGGAGTTACGTTTCCACGCCACCAGAAAATTGTTTTATCGCCACTAGCCAGCCCTCCTGGCATAAATCCAAGTTCAACAAAAGGTTTCATTCCAATGCTTTGCAGGTAATCAAACAAAACATCTATATACATATAATTGTACTCAGGATTTCCTTTTTCATCTTCTCTGTAAACAGCCATATCATCAGAGAGCAATCCATGCATACGGATGTACCTGAAACCACATTCTTTTCTAACATAAGCGAGCTGCTGTTGCCAATCGGCACGAAGTCCTTCATTTGCGCGGCCCGCACCAACACATTCGTTAAATATAGCATTGAATTTACCGGCAGTTTTACTAAAATCGACGCTTACTATCCGCTCTTGGGTAGTTGAGTGATTCTTTTTTGATCTTTGAGCGAGCAGACTAGTTGATAGTAAAAAAAAGAAATTTATCAGTAGTAAAAGTTTTTGTTTCATTTGTGTGTTTGTATATCTTTATTATCCCCGAATCCGGAACTACCATGCGATAATCGCCATTGAATAGCTGTGCCTCCGCAGTTAGGGAATTAATACAGGCAGTGCCGAAGCACCGCCTTAAAAGGTTCCAGGCCGAAATATTACCCTTACTTAGCCGCTGTGATAATGGCGTTTACGGTGCCTTGATCAAGAACCTTGTTGTTTCTACGGTCTAATGCCACACCGGTATCCCAAAAGAAAGGTTTAAGACCAAATTGAATAGCTTGTTTGGTCACATAGTTGTTCCAGTAATCTACTGAAGCATTGTGTGTTTCCAGATCTAAAGGAATATTTTTTGACCCACCTCGCTTGTAGGCGCCGTATTCTCCCAGTATAACCGGAATGCCTTTATCTATAAATTTGGATTTCATCAGGCTGAACATTCTGATGTGCTCACTCTCTTCACCCCATGTGGCATTTCGATCCGGCTGAATACTAGAGTGATGCCCTGCCCCCCAATAGTAAAACATTTTGCCCCAATTGACATCACCGTCCATCAATATAGTAAACTGAGAAGGGCTATAGTTATGAACTTCGACCATCAAACGGTTGGCAACCTGATCATTGGGAAGGGTATTCATTAAATTATTCGTTTTATCCGGATCTGTACCGGGCCCCTGAACAACCAATACCCTGTAACTATTTCTACCACCTGTAGAACGGACAGCATTGATAAATGTCTGGTGATAGCTGTTCAATATTGCCGTCTGCTCTGCATTATCAGCAGCAGGTTCATTTGCGCTGGCAAACAATAAATGTTCATCAAAATCTCTCATAGTCGTAGCAATCTGTTCCCATAATGCTTTTTGTTTGGCATTGACCAAATCTTTCTTGGCCTGGTTGATATTCCGCTCCAGCCATCCACCGTCCCAGTGGATATTCAGCATCACATACATGTCATTATCGACACAATATTTAACTACTTCTTTCACACGGTTAAGCCATACAGGGTCAATTGCTGCCTTTTCGCGGTCGCTCAGATGCTTCCAGTCCCAGGCACAAGGAATCCTTATGGCATTAAAACCTGTCTGTTTTACAAATTTCACATAAGACTCAGTTATCTGAGGATTACCCCAGCCGGTTTCGCCACCTTCAGCCTCCATGGTATTACCAATATTCCATCCTAAATGCATTTTAGCGGCCAATTGCACAGCAGTGCTGCTCATTCCTGTTTGGTCCGGGGCCTTGGGTGAAGTATTATAAGACGGAAAAAGGGTGCTTACCTGAGAAAGGGTGAGCCTTTTGGCCTGGCCATTGTCTGAAGTAAAAATCAGTACTGCAGAACGGGAAACACCGAGAGCGTTGGGCAGAGCGGTTAAGCTAAGTTCCGTACTCCCCTCATTTCCTGTTGTTTGATTCAATTTTAACCACGAAGTAGCGGGATTATTAATGCTCCATTTGCCATTACTGGTAACCGTTATACTTGAAACGCCTCCTTCTGGCTGAAAGATAACTTCCGATAATGAAATGTTGAGTTGCGGTTGAACCTCTTTAGCCTTTTTACAAAATGAAGTTAGCAGCATAATCAGAACCAGCAATACTAAGGTAGGTTGCTGTCCTTTAATTTTTTGATTTCCGAAATGATTCATTAGTTTTTCTTTTTTATTACGCTGAAATCAGAGAAGGCG
>CBFGNP010000602.1:0-3424 GCA_965650095.1 uncultured Pedobacter sp.
ATCATCGCCATGCAGGGCAGGGTTCCCGGCCTATTTATCACCCAGAACGCGGGTTACGCAGGGGCCAACGTGTCTGTAAACATCCGGGGGCGGAATAGCATCAATTCGCTGCCCGGTTCCTCATCGCCATTATATATAGTCGATGGTGTTCCTTTTGGCAGCGACCCGGTTGAAAAAACCATTGGTGGATTTTCTGCTGCTCTTGACTTCAGTCCGCTGAATACCATCAATCCTGCGGATATCGAAAGCATTGATGTATTGAAAGATGCCGATGCTACGGCTATTTATGGTTCTCGCGGAGCGAACGGCGTAATTTTGATTACGACCAAAAAAGGACGCGCAGGCCGTACGGACCTGACCGCAGATTTTAGCCAGGGTTTTGGTGAGGCCAATAATCTGGTGGAAATGCTTGGTACAAAAGAATACCTGGATATCAGGAGGCAAGCTTTTGCGAACGACAACATTACACCTACGGCAGCGAATGCACCTGACCTGGTGTCCTGGGATCAAAACGCCTATACGAATTTTCCGGAATTACTGATCGGTAATACTTCCCATCAGACCAATGCGGGCATTTCGTTATCCGGCGGTAGTGCATACACACAATTCACCCTCGGAGGAACTTTTAGAAAAGAATCAACCGTTTATTATTCCAGCTCAGACGATCAGGCGACCCAGCTTCGTTTAAGCGTGCAGCATAAGAGTACGGATTCCAGATTCGCGACTTCAGCGTCGGTCAGTTACAATATGGATAACAATAAGATACCTGGTTACAATTTGAACCTGACGAATTATGGACTGCCACCCAACTATCCATTATACAATACGGATGGCAGCTTATATTTCGGACCGGGATATAATAATCCTTTAGCGCCTTTCAATGCAAGTACCAATATGAAGTCTGCCAACCTGAACGCCACAGCTTCTTTACGCTATACCATCTTGCCAGGACTGGACATCAAAGCCAACGGGGGGTACAACCTGATTGACGTGAAGGGAACCATCATCAGTCCGACTACCGCCAGTAATCCGGCTTTCAATTCCCCATCCCTGGTAACGATGAACAACAACTACATCCGAACCTATCTTGCAGAACCTCAGCTTACTTACCAGCTGTCGGCCGGGAAAGGTAAATTGAATTTAATCGCCGGTGGAACCTGGCAGCAGACAGAAACGGTACAGCCATTCTGGATAATTGGTATTTTTACGAATGAAGCGCTGGTCAGCAGCTTAAGTGCGACCAACATTCTCGGTAAATCTTCGGGGTATTCCGACTTTCGTTATACCTCTGTCTTTGGGCGCGCGGAGTACAATTGGAATGACAAATACCTGGTCAGTGCCAATATAAGAAGAGATGGCTCCTCTAAATTTGGGACCAACTACCGGTTTGGAACTTTCGGAAGTGCTGCGTTGGGTTGGATTTTCAGCAAAGAAGACTTCGTAACCCAAAATCTCCCATGGCTGAGTTTTGGTAAGCTGAGAGCCAGTTATGGAACAGTCGGAAATGATAAGATCACCGACTACAACTACCAGTCCAACTATTCCGCTGGTTCGGCTTACGGCCCCTTGGTTACACTGAATCCATCCCGGATCGCCAATCCTTACCTAAAATGGGAACAGACCAAAAAGTTTGACCTGGCCTTAGACCTGGGCTTTCTAAATGACAAGATCTTATTTACTGCTGCTTATTACCGCAACCGGACGACTGACCTTTTGGGAAATGTGCCCTTACCAGGTCAGGCGGGGTTCGACAGCTATACGGCGAATTTTGATGCCACCGTGCAAAACCAAGGTGCAGAGTTCGAACTGAACACGGTGAACATAGACAAGGGGAAATTCAAATGGATAAGCTCATTGAATCTGACCATCCCGCAAAATAAACTCGTTTCATTTCCCGGATTGATGATCTCGACTTACAACAATCAATATGTGGTAGGCGAATCGCTGAACCTGCGTACCGTTTTCCAGTCGGCCGGAATGGTGAACGGCATCGCTACTGTCGCTGATGTCAATGGCGACGGTGTAATTACCAGCGGCATTAATGCCAATGGGAAAGGCGATTATATTGTTTTCGGGGATAATGACCCTAAATATTATGGGGGTGTAAACAATACCTTTACCTACAAAGGCTTTCAACTCGATGTTTTTTTTCAGGGGATCAGCCGCACGGCAACCAGGGGTGATCTCAACTTTGGCACTTATCCGGGCACCGGATTTAACCTGCCTAGGTCGATGGCAAATACCGGACTGAAATATTCATCCAATACGGCTACTGCGGCAGGCAGTAAATATTTCTATTTCACCAATTCCGATTCGTCGGTCGAGTCTGCCACTTTCCTCCGATTGAGGAACGTTTCACTAGCCTATACCGTACCTGTAGCATTTAGTAAAAAAATAGGAATGTCCTCGTTGCAGCTGTATGCCCGCGCACAGAACCTGCTCACCTTTACTGGGTATAAGGGGCTCGATCCCGAGACACTCAGCACGCAGGTGCCGCCTTTGAAAATGTTTATTGCTGGCTTCAGAATTACTTTTTAACATTAAGATCATGAAAAAATCTCATAACAACAGATCCATATTAAGGCTTGTCCTGTTCCTGTCGGTTTTGACCTTCGCCCTGGGCAGTTGTAAGAAGTTAATTGAAAATAATCCTTCCGGAGCGCAGTTGCTGGATAAGGAGGTTTTTAAAGACTCTGCTACTGTTAAGGCGGCCTTAGCAGGCCTGTACACCAGCCTCAATGCAAATGGTACTTATAGTCTGCTCTTGTCTACAAGGCCGGCTTTTAGTGCGGATGAGCTTGTATTCGTTGGCAGCACTTACGATCAGTTTATCGGAAATGCGATCATCCCCAATGATAAGGATGCAGGCATTCTCTGGACCCGACCTTATTCCATCATCTACCAGGCAAACGCGATCATCGAGGGCACACCTGCAGGAAGTAACCTTAGCCCCAGGTTTCAATCCCAGACCATTGCAGAAGCCAGGTTTGTCCGTGCATTCTGTTATTTTTATCTCGTCAACCTTTTTGGAGATGTGCCCCTGGTTTTAACGACTGATGTGGAAAAAAATAAGGTAAGCCCCCGCGATCCCGTTGCAGCAATTTACAGCCAGATCATAGCCGATCTGCAGTTTGCACAGGCGAACCTTCCGGCCAATTATTCGGAGTCTGCCGGCTTGAGGGTGCGTGCCAATAAATGGGCGGCTACCGCCTTACTTGCGCGTACTTATCTTTACCAGGGAAACTGGGCTGATGCAGAGCTGCAGGCGACAGCAATCCTGGACAATACCTCTTTATTTGGACTGGAAGACCTGACCAGGATTTTTACACCAAACAGTAAAGAAGCTATCCTCCAATTTTATAATGATGCAATTGGTTACACCTCGTATGCAACGGCGGTGCTGCCTAATCCACAGGCGCCAGTG
>CBFGNP010000603.1:0-3421 GCA_965650095.1 uncultured Pedobacter sp.
TCTTGCCAGGCCATTTGTCGGCACAGCATTTTTAAGCCGGTAACCGCCGTTTGGCAATTGATGAAAATCTTCATACTGATAGATCCCATCGAAGATATACCCAACAAAATTGCCTACTGAATGACCTACAGCTGCACTGTACAACACTGGGTCAGCATATCCAGACTGCCACCTGGGTGAAATACTATTCAATAAACGTTCTTCCCCATCAGCCAACTGTAAAATAGTGTTCCGGTTAAAGCTTATATTGAAATTACTTCTCCATGCAAAATCATTCTTATTGATATTGATCGTATTCAAGGTGAACTCCAATCCCTCATTCTTTAATTTACCTACATTTTTGTAGGCACGGGCATAACCTGTACTGGGCGACATATTGGCAAGCAGCAACAAATTGTCGGTTTTTTTCCGATACACATCAACCACCAACTCAATTCTATTCTTCAATAAAGATAAATCGTATCCTAAGTTGAGCTGCGCAGTAGTTTCCCATCTTAAATTGGGGTTACCAATCGTAGGGATGGCTGCTGGTGTTGGCACCTCATTCCCAAAAGAATAGCCAGTAGAGTTGTCTACACTGATAGGTGAAAGTGCAGAAAAATCTCCTACCCTGTTGTTGCCGGTCAGGCCGTAACTTATACGTAATTTGGCTTCTGTAATGGCTTCAATCTCCTTAAAAAAGGATTCTTCTTTCATTTTCCAGGCAAAAGCCCCCGATGGAAAGTAACCCCATTTATTGTTTGGAAATTTAGAGGACCCATCTGCCCTGAATGTTGCTGTAAACAGGTATTTGGATCTATATCCATAATTCACTCTGCTGAAATAAGATTGCAGGGTATTGTAAGTACCAAAAGAGCCTACCGCTAATGGTGTACCTTGCCCTAACCCATCTATGCCCAAAGTCTCATTTGGAACTTTAATTGCCGTGTAGTTATTTCCCTTGTTGGTTTCCTGCTGAAAACTAAGACCACCCAATACAGTCAACGAATGGATTTTGTTCACTTTGCTATAGGTAAGGGTATTTTCGTTAGACCAGGTACTGCGGTTGCTATAGGCCATGGCACCCCACTGTCCATAGTTGTTTCTCGGACTCTTAGGACTGCCTTCACTTGTGCTGGAATTATAAAAGGTACCCAATTTAATGGTATTCAGGTTAATAGCGCCGGTAGATTTGAATACCAGGTTTTTAGTCAAATCGTAACTAAAGTACCCATTGGCAACCAGGTTATTGTTATCTTTATTTCTGTATACATTCTTTGCAGACTCCACTGGATTAAAGCGGTAATCTGTCGTGCTGGTTACGCCTTCATCAAAAAGTTCTTCTTCCAGGTCTAGATCACCTGTTAGGTATCCTGCATTTACGGGCCGGTATCCCCATACAGAGTAAAGAAGCGCGCTCGAAGCATAGCCATCGTTAATGGAAGAAGCAATTTGGCCATAAGTCTGTGTATGTGTATAATTTGTACTCAACCCAGCTTTCAACTTTTTATTGATATTTTGATCTATCGTTACACGTCCCTGCTGCTTCTTTAAACCTGTGTTTACTACAACAGAACCAGTCTCAAACAAGGATCCTGAAATGGCGTATTTGGTATCTTCATTTCCGCCTCTCAACGATAAATTGTGGATATTGGTTGCTCCTTGTCTGAAAAACTGATCCTGCCAATTAATCCCTTCTACATTTTTATACGAATCGTAGGTTATGCCGTCTGGAAAATACAGCGCCCTAGCCGTTACTGAATCACGCTCATATTCCAATTTAACAAACTCATAAGGACTTAACACCTCAACTCTTTTAGTTACATCCTGGAAACCGTAGGATCCTGAATAATTCAGATTGGGTTTGCTCACTTTCCCCTTTTTTGTTTCTACAACAATGACACCGTTTGCACCTCTAGATCCGTATATCGCGGTTCCGGAAGCATCTTTAAGTACGTTAATAGATTCTATATCGTCTGGGTTCAACATAGAAAGATCAAAATTCTCAGTAGCGAAGCCATCAATTACAAATAAAGGGGACGCATCTTGAGTAATCGAACCTATCCCGCGGATCCGAATGTTGATTCCTTCCTCTCCAGGCTGTCCCTGACTATTTTGCACACTCAATCCCGCTACCCGGCCCGCCAATGCCTGTACAATGTTTGATACGGGTGCTTTAACCATATCTTTAATATTTACCTGTGCAACAGAACCAGTAATATCTACTTTCCGTACGGAACCATATCCAACCACGAGCACTTCATTTAAACTGCTGATCTGCTGTTTCAATCTGACATTGATCACAGCTCTTCCCTCTACTTTTACTTCCTGGTCATCATACCCCAAATAGCTAAAAATCAAAACAGCACTTTCCCCAACTTCAAAAACGTAACGGCCATCCTGATCTGCTACTACAGTTTTTTCAGTGCCTTTCAGCTTAATGCCTGCGCTGGGCAAAGAATTGCCTTGCTCATCTGTAATTAAACCAGTTACTTTGATCTTTTTCTTCACAAATTGTGAAAAGGTGTATTGACGTGCTTGCAAAACAACTGCTTTATTGTCAATCTTATACGTTAAGGGTTGGTTGGAGAAAATGCTTTTCAGAACATCCTCAAAGTCCGCATCTTTGACAGAAATATTTACAGGATTAGCTAATTCAAGCACGTGGTCAGCATACACAAAGTTATAACCACTTTGCGCACGTAAGGATTTTAGCACAGATCTCAGATCTGCATGCTCCTTGTTCAATGTGATTTTCTGTGCAATGCTGGCAGCGCTTAGCTGCATCAGGGCAGCTACTAATAATACGGTGGTTAATCGCATAATAAGCCAAAATTTACGGGCACAACAGTATATTGTACCCCGGTTTGTGGTAAATTTTTTATACATTCGTTTACATTTGGTTACGCAGGAGCCTTGGTTTCCAATCTTCAGGCGACTGCGGGTTTATTTATATTAAAAAAATAAGGGCCAAACTTTAACCAACTCCCTGCTACAACAGGGATTTGGTTTTTTTGCCCATACTATTTACTTACAATAATTTTTCTGCCGTCTATTTTAAATTTTACTTCACCAGTTGATTCTAAAGGCCGCAACACTTCAGATACATTCGCAAAACGGGATACCCCGCCACTGAATGTGGTTGAAGGCAATTCACCATGGTATACTATTTCAACATTATACCACCGTGAGATCATCCGCATGATGTAACGGATGTCTTCCTTTTCAAAAATAAATTGGTTGTTTTTCCACGCCACAGCGAGCGCTGCATCAACCTCCTCTACTTTCAAACTTGTTCCCTGCAGTATAGATTGCTGGTTGGGCCTGAGGACCACATCATTCACACTTGCACTTCCTTCCACCAAGGTGGTTCTGGTAATTCTTTCATCTGGATAAGCATTGATATTGAACGCCGTACCAATATCTTCGACAATCTGTCCGG
>CBFGNP010000604.1:0-3417 GCA_965650095.1 uncultured Pedobacter sp.
ATAGGAAATGAGTTTACTTATAAAAGGTTCCGATTGAACGTCTTGTTTGATGGAGAGTTCGGACATAAGAAATATTCGCTGTCGAATTCTGTAATGACCGTATCCGGTAAACTGACCAGCACCATCCCCGGCAGAGAAAAGGGCGGCATATTGGGTACAGGTGTGATCATGAATAGTGACGGCAGCTACAGGGCCAACGATGTGGTGGTTAGTCCTTCGGTATATTACAACGCACATTTTGATCGTGTCAATGCGGAGGCTAACCTCTTTGATGCAACTTATATCAAATTGAGGGAAGCACGTTTGGATTACACCATCAAATCCAAGTACCTGGAAAAAATGGGTATCAGGAATACTTCGGCCGGGGTATTTGGCAGAAATCTATTCATATGGAGTGCATGGCCGGTTTTTGATCCGCAAAGCAGCACGCTGAACGGAGGGGTGATGATCCAGGGAATAGAAGTCGGACAATTTCCTACCACGCGCACGTTTGGATTCAATTTTAAACTTTCATTTTAACAGAAATACAGATGAAGAAGATACATTACCTGGTTTTTGCTTTTGCCACAATCTCGGCATTAAGCTGTACAAAGGATTTTGATACCATGAGCAAGGATCCAAATGCGATAAAAGACATTACTCCGGGCACACTTTTGTCGCAAACTTTATACACTGCTACTACAACCAATATCGCTACTGCAAGGAGCTTGGGCAACGAGTTGATGCAATACACTGTGCAAAAAAGCGAAAATGCCTTTGTACAACGCTACGATCTGAGATCTACAGACGGCAACAATTTATGGAATAAGCATTATACCATGCTGAATAATGCCGAGGATATGCTAAGGCGCGCAGAAAAAGAAGGGCATTCCAGTTATATAGCCGTTGCCTTAACTTTAAAGGCATGGATGATGTCGGAATTAACGGATGCTTTTGGGAACGTACCTTATTTTGATGCCCAGAAAGGAGATGAGCTCAACTTCCTGCCGAAGTACGATAAGCAGGAGGATATTTATCAGGACCTGCTGGACAACCTGGACAAGGCTGCACTCCTATTTGACGATAAGATGAAACTTGATCAGGGCGGCGATATCCTTTATGGAAACCAGGAGGCTGCACAGATTACCTGCTGGAAAAAGTTTTGCAATTCCTTGCGTCTGCGCCTGTACCTTAGAGTAAGCAACCGCCCTGAAATGAATAGCGCGGCAAAAATCAATTCGATTGTCAGCAACCCGGATCTGTACCCTATTTTTACAGGAGCTTCAGATCAGGCCTATCTCGCGTTTACTAATGTCGAGCCCTTTTATAACCCATATTTCAATTCCACTAACGTTGATTTCGGAGCGAACTACTGCCCTAGTAATTTCATCCTTCAGCTGATGCAGGATTTCGGCGACCCGAGGATCCCGATTTGGTACACCAAGAATGGACAGGAGTATGTAAGCACGCAAAGCGGCTTCCCGAGTGGAATGGCTGGAACAATTTTTAACCTGCCGACTTCATACCTAAACTTTACCCTAGCCCAGTCACCACGTTTGGGAATGATCATGAGCTATTCCGAACTGCAGTTTATCTTAGCAGAAGTAGCGTTAAAAGGATGGATCCCGGGCGGGAATGCACAAGCACAGCTCTATTATGAAAATGGCGTTAGAGCCAGTATGACATTTTGGGCCGCAAGCCTGCCGGCTACCTACCTTACCCAGCCTGGAGTAGCTTTTGATGGACAGCTGTCTACCATTATTACACAGAAATACCTTTCCCTGTTTTATGTCGGACTGGAATCCTGGTTTGATTACCGCAGAACGGGTTATCCAGAGCTTACGGTACATGCACAAGCCAGCAATGGCGGTAAAATGCCGCGCAGGTTATTATATCCGGTAGTTACCCAGGCATACAACAAAAGCAATTACCTGGAAGCGGTAACCTGGATCGGAACGGACAACATCAATGTGAAATCCTGGTGGGAACAATAATTTTCAATATTTAAAATAAAGAGATGAAGAGATTAATTTATTCATTAGTGATCATCGCTGTTTCGGCGATGATGCTGACCGCTTGTTTCAAACAAAAGGATACGCTATTAGGAACGCCAACAGTAAATGTTAGCGTAGCTTCACTGCGTAATCTGTATAAAGGTGCGCAGATACAGCTCACTGAAGAAAATACTGGTGTTTCCCGTTTAGCAGGAACGGTGATTTCTGATGTCAGTGCGGGTAATATTCCCAAGGGACAGTTCGTAATGGTACAGACAAAGGATGGTATAACCGCCGGAATTGTAGTGTCTTTAAAAGATGCAGAAGCTGTGCCTTACCTACCAGGGGATTCATTGGTTATAGAGATACAGGGAAGTAAGATCGACCGCGTAAAGGGAAGTCTCCAGTTGCTGGATATCCCTACAAGCAAAATTACGAAAGTTGATCAGGATCGATTTGTGAAAACGCTGCTGATCACGCTCGATGAGCTGTCAAAAAACTTCAACAAGTATGAAAGTATGCTGGTTAAAATAGCTGGTGCAGACCTGGTTCCTCCACCAGTGGCCAATGAAACTTATAGCGGAGAAAAAGGACTTTATGATGGATCCACTGAGGCAGAGATTAAACTGGCCACCGATCCGGCAGCAAGTTTCTCTGCCGCTAAGGTTCCTGTTAATGCCAATTTTACAGGCATAGCGATGTACTATAATGCACAGGCCAATACTGTAGAAGGTGCGACCATGCAATTGCGTATGCGAACAATAAATGATGTACAGATCACAAGCGCCCCATTAAATGCAGACCTGGTCATCAGTGGTTTCCTGGCAGATCCAAAAGGAGGGGATGCCCCGGCAGCAGGCACCTCATCTTCCTATTCCACTGGAGTTACCGTCGTGCATAAAGGTTCTTATGAATATATACAACTCATGGCACTTCGTGACATTGATTTCGCTGCAACGCCCTATTCGGTTGTTGTCGCTTCAAACGGTACAGCTACAGCTAACGGATGGGCTGCCGGTGGAACACTTACCTTCAAGTTTAACCTTAATGCCGGTACCGCAAAAGCCGGGACTTTCCTTTACGTGGGCGGTCCGGGCAAAGTAATTGGCGGATACTGGAACTGCGGTCCAACAACCGACATCAGCAGTGCCAACTGGATCAGAACAATCAACGCACCTGCTGCAGCATATGATGGTTTTGGCAGTGCCACGGCAACTATGGGCAACATGGCTGGCGATGGGAGTAACGTTGTAGATGGGATCGCTGTATTTAACGGAACAACGGTTACTTCTACATCGGTTCCTATTGATGCGGTCTTCTATGGTACCAAACTGACTACAGCTTATAATGCGGCCAACGGATGGGGTTATCGGGTTCCTTTGAATGATCATTACAACCCTGCTAACCCTGAAACCGGGGAGCCCCAGCCATTCTTTGGACAGGG
>CBFGNP010000605.1:0-3412 GCA_965650095.1 uncultured Pedobacter sp.
AGCTTTATTTTATTTTGAAACATATAGTTTTCGGCCTTCCAGTTTAAAATGTGCCTGGCCAGACCGTTCAATGCCTTCCAGTATGGTCTGTAGTTTAACATCCCTGGAAATCCAGCCACCAGATTGGATATTATCCGGCACAGAAGCATCATAAACCAACTCCACATTATACCAACGGGCAATTTTTCTCATAGCCGTACGGAAAGGCTGATGGTCCAGGTTAAACTCTCCATTCTTCCAGTCAATTATCTTTTCTATATCAGCTTTTTTTACCTGAATGGCATTACCGTCGTTTAACGCCTGATCGCCCGGTTTTAGCACCACATCATCCCTTCCGGCCTGTGCCGATGTGGTTTCAGGGCCGAGATGACGAACCCGCACAGAACCTTCTAATAATGTTGTAGCAACAGCAGCTTCATCATGATAGCTGTTGATGTTAAAATGCGTGCCTAAAACCTCTACTTCCTGGTTTGTGGTCTGTACCACAAAAGGATGTGCCTTATCTTTTGAAATCTCAAAATATGCTTCGCCTTCAAGCTTCACTGTGCGGGTATGCCCCTGCATGATTCGGGCCGTATAAGTTAGTTTTGTTGCAGCATTAAGCCACACTTTACTTTTATCAGGTAAGGTTACCATATAGGTTTCGCCCATAGCAGTGCTTAACACATTCATCATCCCTCCTTCGGAGAGGTCTCTTGAATCTGTACCCGAAATAACATAATTAAGTTGCCCATTTGCAGATTTTGTGATACTTACGCCCGCTTCATTAGCCAGTTCACCATTTGCGGCATCTGTTAACCGGATCTTTTTACCATTGGCAAGGGTAAGGGTCGCGCCTTGTTTGCCAGGGGCGATGTCGTTCATCACCGCCTTGTCATCCAGAGCGCTGTGAAGGTTCTCTTTCTGGTAAAGCCAAACGCCAAATACGATTGCAACTACGGCGGCGGCAGTCACCATAAAGCGCAGCCACAATTTAACCGTTGGCTTAGGTATTTTACGATCAGCATTCAATGCTAGCCAGATCTTGTGCTTTATATCAAGCCATTCAGTTTCGGAAAGCGGAACTTCGTCGTCCTGATGATGCTGGTGAATCCAGTATTTCACAAAGGTCTCATCTTCGCTGCTGTATTTACCAGAACGAACACGATCCAAAGCTTCTTTAATATTTACCCTATGCATATTGCAAATAATTCCCTAGTTGTTAATATAGTCGTACGAGCGCTGCAGATCGGGTACAGTGTAATTAAATAACAACACAACAAACTGTATGACAACTAAATAAATTTCAAACCATGATTAAGATCTCAGGATATAGAAGATGTAAATGAGTATACCCAGGTTAGCTTTAAGGTGTCTCATCGCGCGTTTAAGCTGGGTAGAAACCGTATGCTCAGAAATACCTAAACGTACTGCAATTTCCTTTACACTTAAATTTTGCCGGCTCTTAAGCAGGTATATTTCACGCATCTTCGGTGGCATCGCAGAGATCTCTTTATCAATTAAAGCACTTATTTCCTTTTCACGGATCAGGTAATCGGTTTCATTGCTATCAACATCTATATAGTGGTTGCCTTCATCTATATATTGCTTAATAATGTCATTGTGCCGGTAAATATCAAATATTTTGTTTAATACAGATTTATACAAAAAGCCTGACAAGGTAGTTTTTAATTCAAATTTTTCACGATTATTGAGTAAAGATGCAAACACATCGTGTACCACGTCGCTTGATTCTTCCTTATTTTGCAGTCGCTTTAGTGCATACAGGTACAGCAGTTGGCTAAAGCGATTATAAATTTCAGTAAACGCGGCATGATCAGCCTGTTTAAACAGTGCTATCAACTCTGCATCGGTATGTTTACTGTAATCAATCATGAATGTAATTATTTGCGAACTTAAATAATTATCTGACTACAAAGACAATTGAAATAGAATATTTAACAATCGGGTGTAGATTTCAAATCTATGCACTAGCGCATGAAGGGAAGCAAAAAACCCCGGCTCAATCCTGAACCGGGGTTTTATACGAAGCGCTTTCAGTCTCAAATTCTACCTGGGATTCTGAGATAAAGCCGAGTTGGTCATGACTTCCTGGGGAATGAGCAAAGTATACCTGTTATCATTTGGCGGCAAAGTATAAGTAGTTCCATTTATGGTTCTGGAAAGGCCTTTTGCAAAGCGTGCATCTTTATTTAATCTACGGAGATCGGTCCAGCGAAGTCCACGCATTACGAGTTCCTTTCTTCGTTCCTTAAGTACGGATAACAATGCATCGTTTGCATTTGCCGCGGTTTTGTCAATATAAGTGTCCGATTCCCATCGACTTTGCAGCAGTGTGTTCAGATCTTTCATAGCAGCTTCAGCGTTTTCTGTTCTGGCATAGCATTCTGCCCTGGTCAGGTATAGTTCGTCGACTGCCAGGCCATTAAAAAGTTTTGAAGAACCGACTGCAGACTCATAATTTCCTGTAAAACGATAGGTACCTGACGGAACCGGCACGTCAGTATTTTCTTTGAACAGAATATCTTTTCTGAGATCATTTTGTTCATAAGCATTAATGAGCTCAGGGTCAATTAACGCCTGGTTTTCATCGCCATATCCAGGCTCCAGAACTGAATTTTGATTAAAGATCACCGAATGAAAAATGACTTCTTTGTTGAACCTGACAAAAGGATTAAAGCTGTTCCGGTTTAAAGTATTAAAATCTATCAGGTCACGTTTTAATTCCAGAGCCGAAGTGGCACTGGTTAAGGCATTAGCATAATCGTCCATGGAGAGAAAGACCCTTGCAAGCATGGCAAAAGCGGCTGCCTTGTTCGGCCTGGCCGAAATGGTAGAGCTTATAATCATCAGGGCAGCAGCATCCTTCAGATCCTCCACAATCCGATCGTAGGTTTGTTTTACAGTGCCCCTAGCCTGGATATCATTGATGTCTGACTTTAAATGGATAGGAATTCCCGGATCCTGCTCAGCATTCGGACCATAAGGCCTGGCATATAATTGTGCTAAACTCCATAGCGAATATGCCCTCAAAAACAAAGCACTGCCTTTCAGGTTATTCAGCACAGCAGGACTTTCTTTACCATTTAGTTTTTCCAGTGCTTCCAGTACCAGATTGGTAACACTATGAAAAAGGTAATCTTTATATTTCTCATAAGCAATAATCTTTGCAAGACTCTCGTCGTTATTGAAAGATTTGTGCCTTCGAAATATTTCGAGCACATCAATTTCTTGATGATTTGAAGAAAATTGCAAAAATTATCCGTTATTTTAAACTTCATATGGAAGAAATTATAAGCAAAACAAACGACCTGGTTTGGAGCAATGCCCTTATTCTGCTTTGCATGGGGGCTGGCATCTATTTTTCGATAGTCACGCGTTTTGTACAGCTCCGTTACCTTAAAGAGATGAT
>CBFGNP010000606.1:0-3400 GCA_965650095.1 uncultured Pedobacter sp.
TTTTATTGATCTGTTCATAAGATGATTAAAAAGTAATATCCAAACCGAAACCATAATACACCATTGTTGGGTAAGCCCTGCCACTATTGGCACCATTATCCTTCAAGCTGTTGTCGAACTCGGACAACTCAGGATCCACAAACTTGACCCCCGAGATGGTAAAAAGGTTTTGTCCCGACAGGTAAGCCCTGATCTTCTGCATTTTCAATTTCCTAACAAGTCCCTCAGGGATCGTAAAGCCTAGCTGCAGGTTCTTGAGTCTTACATAGGAAGCGTCATACAGGTACATATCCGAACCCCTTCTGAAATTATTGGTGTTTGACTGACTACCATTTGCGGCAAGTCTCGGATACCGTGCATCTGGATTTTGAGGTGTCCAGAAATCGAGCTGGTGCTGATACATGGTCATCCCATAATTGAAGTGAAAAGGCTCAATAAGCTCTCCCCTCAACATCATGGTTCTCAGTCCTACAGCTTGAAAGAATGCGTTCAGATCAAAACCTTTAAAAGTAACATTATAGGTGAGGCCAAATGTGTATCTTGGAAAAGGATTGCCAAAAACATAGAGATCATTGTCATCAATCAGACCATCACCATTCACGTCGGTGTATCGGTTATCACCGGGCTGGACATTGAGACCCGAGAACTTGGGCCCGGAATTCACCTCATCTATATTCTGGAAGTAACCATCCCGTTTAAAGCCTATGTATGAGCGGTATGGAAATCCCTCTTTTAATAATACCCGTAACTCCTCCACTCCTTTTTTTTCTTCCTGCCTGTTATATTTAAGCACCTCATTCTGTGAATCACTCAGATTAAGTGAGATGGTATGGTTCAACACTTTACCGGTATGTCTGTAAGAGGTGGTAATTTCCCAGCCGCGATTCCGTACCTCGCCGGCATTGAAATCAGGTAAAGCGGTACCAAATACTCCAGGCACCTGCGGCGGAATCAAAATATCCCTGGTGATTTTGGTATAGTAATCGAGGGAAAGCGCTAACTTATTTTTGAGAAAGCTCAGATCTGCACCAACATTATAGGTGGCTGCACTCTCCCACCTGATATCCGGATTGGCAAAATTGAAACCTGTCCCCCCCACAACAGCATTATTAAAGCTATAGGCATTCTGAAAAGTGAAATAAGTAGTTTGATATTGAAAGTCGTTTACACTTTGATTTCCAAGTACGCCATAAGAAGCCCGAACTTTCAGATCACCAATTTTCTCCCGGTAATTATCCATGAAAGACTCCTCTGAAATACGATATCCTCCGGCAATGGATGGAAAAAAACCCCATCTGTTCGTCTTATTGAACTTCGATGAGCCATCAAACCTAAAAGTGAATTCCCCGTAGTATTTATTTTTGTAAGCATAGGTTGCCCGTCCGAATAAAGAATCTAAACTATTGCTGCCTGCATCTCTGTTGGAGTTTCGGGAGTCCGGATCAATGATGGTCCCTGAAACAGGTGTACCCAGCTCAGGATCGGTAAATTTTCTCAGGATGGACGTCCGCCTACTAGTGGATGACTCCGCCGATACGCCAACCAGGACATTTACGTCATGATCCTTGGCAAACGTTTTATTGAAGTCAGCAATAAACTGCGTATTCAACTGCACATTTTTACTGTTATCGTCATTGGTATTAAGGTCCTGGCCCGAACTTCCTTTAGGGAAATAATCCACGCGCAGTGTCCGCGCAAATTGATTGTTGGCAGTTATGGAACCACCAAAAACAGCTTTCAACTTTAAAAAGTCTGTAACGGCAAATTCAGCATTGAGATTACCGAAAACATGGTCGTTGTTATACTTGCGGAATCCGCCCTGCTCAAGAACTCCCAGCGGATTGAATTCATTCAATACGTCATTTGTTAAATAACGTCCTTGTTCATCTTTTAATTCATAATACAAGGGGACTCTTGCGGCGTCAACCATAAGTGTTGATGTGGAAGAAGAATGATCCTTAATTTCGCTGCGTGTATAAGCCAGGATGGTCGTCAACTTCAGTTTACCATACTCATTGGTCATATTGATCCTATAGTTATAACGCTTTAAGCCATAATCCGGACCCACAAGACTATTTCTTTGATCAGTGTATCCAATAGAAGATAAGAAAGTAGATTTATCACTGCCTCCGCTGATACTAAGGTTATGGTTTTGCTGCATTGCGTTCCTGGTAATCGCATTAACAAACCATTCGCTATCGCCTTGTTCCTGAAACTGACGGATCTGATCGGCACTATAAACAGGTGTTTGATTTGCGTTCACTGCCGACTGGTTCCTTAAAATGGCATTTTCGAATCCTTTAACCGGCTGAAAGAACATTTTAGGCGTATTTACACCTGCAAGGCCGTTATAGGTCACTGCTGTCCTTGTGTTCTTCTTGCCTTTTTTGGTCGTGATCAACAAGACCCCATTATTGGCCCTTGAGCCATATATTGCAGCACTTCCTGCATCTTTCAGCACAGTAACACTTTCAATATCAGAAGGATTTAACAGGTTAATATCGCCGCCTATAATGCCGTCAATTACGACCAGGGGACTGTTATTCCCCAGCGTGCTGATTCCACGGATGTTGATATTAAGCCCCGCACCGGGTTCCGAATTTCTTTGCTGGATGGTTAAATTTGCGGCTACACCCTGCAAGGCTTGCGACATATTTACAGACGCTTTTCCTTCAATGGCGGCAGCGCTAACCTGGTCTATGGACCCCGTAACACTTGATCGCCTTTGAGTCCCGTAACCTACTACGACAACCTGATCAAGTTGCTGGGGTGCTACTTTTAAAGTGACGTCAATAACTTTCCGTCCCCCGATTTTGATTTCCTGAGGAATATATCCCAGGTAACTGAAAACCAGGGTACCATCCTCAGGAACATTAAGGTTATAGGCACCGGCAGTTGTAGTTATCATTCCGGTCCCTGAGCCTTTCAGTTTCACCGTTACCCCTGGTAAGGGCAATCCGGTTTCATCTGTCACTTTCCCGGTAACGATAATTTCTGCGACTGCAAAAAAATAGACTGGTCTTTTTTTAACGATCACGGTATTTCTATTGATCAGAAAAGTAAGTGGTTGATCTTCAAAAATCTTCTGCAGGGCTGTTTCGAGCGCGATGTCGGTCAAGGAAACCGCAACAGGCCTCGACTCCCTGATCATTTTTGTGTTGTATAGAAAACTATATCCGGTCTGTTTTTGAATATCTTTTAAAACAGTACTCAATTGGGCATTCGTAACGTTAATGCTTACTTTTTGCGCGTAACCCGCAGCAAATAAATTTGTTAGCGACAGAACCATTAAAATAGTAGTTAACTTCATAACCAGCAGTAATTTTAGTGGAATACAGGATTGCCTCCTGCACTTAAACAGAGAATAAAAATTCATACATTTGAATATTTGGGTTAAATC
>CBFGNP010000607.1:0-3397 GCA_965650095.1 uncultured Pedobacter sp.
TATGGTAGCCAGCGGTACAATTAACGGCAATCCGGCCTATTATACCAATTCAATGATTGGCCAGGGAAATCTTGTTTATGTACCGAAATTTTATAAGTACTATAAGGCCACGCCAAAAACGGTTGATTATGACAGTAGAAGGGTGTGGAATTTATCGGATTCGATAGTGACCGTGATGAATAATGAGCCCTCAAAGCTTACCTATATCTGGGGCACAACATTTAGTCCTGATGTCTACAATCAGACCATACTTGGACGCTGTGGAATGACAAAGTACAGATGGGGAACTTCCTGGAGAACCACCTCGGCTTATTTATATTCAAATGCCCCCAACAACGTCATTGTGCTCCGCTTTGCTGATGTATTGCTGATGTTCGCAGAGGCTGACTATAAAAAGAACGGCGTGATCTCCTCGGAAGGCCTGCAGGCCATAAACCGGGTTAGACAACGTGCAAGAGGCTTAACTGCCGCAGGCGCACCGGTTGCAGCATCGGCAACTCCTGGATTTAAAAATTATGTTGCGTCGGACATCACCATTGATGAGTTGTTAATGGAGCGCGGAAGGGAACTCTGCTTTGAGTTTCAACGTTGGTTTGACCTGGCAAGAACTGGGAAATTTGAAACATTCCTGGAGAAAACAAGACCGGTAGCGAATACGAGCATTGTCAATACAAGCACCAGTTTTAATCCTGAGAAACATTACCTTTTTCCGATTCCGCAATCTGAGATTGATTTGTCTACCAACAAGGAAAATTTTAAACAGAACCCGAATTACTAACAAGCAGTTAAATTATTTGAGATGTTAAAATTTAGAAATTTATCTCTACTCATGCTCCTCTGTGTGAGCAACATCATCAGTGCTCAGAAGAAGGGGGGCAGACCTTCAGGAAATACCTATGACCTGATTATTGTAAGTGGTACGCCATCCGGAATAATGGCTGCTATTGCTGCAGCAAAACTGGGAAAAACCTCCCTGATCCTGGAGCGGACCGGACACATCGGCGGACTACCGGCGAATGGCCTGGGGGCGACGGATTTAATTACCCGGCAGGCAACTGGAGGTCTTTTTCTGGAATTTGTAACCGCCATTAAACAATACTATATTAAAAAATATGGTGAGCAATCCCAGCAGACTAAATTAAGCAAGAATGGATACCATTTCGAACCATCGGTTGCGGAACTGATCCTGACGGACATGTTAAAAGGCTATCCGCAGATCACAGTTTTGACTAACCGGCAGTTTGATGCCGACGCCGCTAATCTTACTATGAAAGACAAAGTCATTACTCAGATCAATGTACTAAATCGTATTAGCAAGCAAAAGGAGGCCTATGCCGGCAAGTTTTTTATTGATGCTTCCTACGAAGGGGACCTCATTGCAGCGGCCGGTGTGCCGTTTGCTTTGGGCAGAGAAGGTAAAAGTGAATATGATGAACTCTATGCTGGCCAGGTCTACAAATATTGGGCAAAAGATGCCCAGGAACCTGGCTCTACCAACATGGCTGATAACGCCATCCAGGCGTACAATTACAGATTGTCGCTGACGACAGACGCTGCCAATAAAGTGGCGATCAGGAAGCCTGAACATTATAACCGTGAGGAATATGTTTCTATCATTGAAGATGTGTTATCAGGCAAACATGCCGGAATTGAATATGCAGAGATCAGCACACAGGAACTGGAAGAGAACAAACGGCTCAGGGCAGAGGGAAAACCGCCTGTCGGTAAAAATCTGCCCCAGGGGATGCAGCGCCTGGTGAATAAAGTAGAGGTGCCCAACAATAAAGTTGACGCCAACAATCAGCACAGGGCATTTCTTTCTACCGATCTGCCGGAGGAGAACTGGCCATGGCCTACTGCAAACTGGGTTTGGAGGGATCAGTTCGCTAAACGCCTACGCGATTATACGCTTGGCCTATTGTATTTTGGACAAAATGACCCCGCTTTACCAGAATGGTTCAGGAAAGATTGCCTTCAGTGGGGCCTGGCAAAGGATGAATTCCAGGACAATGAAAATTTTCCGAGGCAGGTATATGTAAGGGAAGGACGAAGGATGAAGGGTACGTATCTTTTCACAACCAAAGATGCCACTCCGGTAGCGAAAGGTCAACGCCCCCCTGTAAACTCCCAAAGTATCACAGCGAGCCATTATGGCATAGATTCGCACGCGGTAAGGAAACGTGAAGATGGAATGGCAAACCTGGACGGCTTTCTAAGTTACGGGACGGCTCCTTATACGGTTCCTTTTGGTACCATGGTTCCGCCCGATGTGGCTAACCTTTTAGCACCTGTTCCGGCGTCGGCAACACATCTGGGACTGGCAACCATGCGGATGGAGCCTTGCTGGATGGCTATGGGACAGGCAGCCGGGGTTGCCGCTTCCATTACTATTGATTGCACTGCGCCGGTTCAGAAAATCCCGGTCGACCAGGTTCAGGACAAGCTCATTGATCAAAAATCTATACTGATCTATTACAGGGATGTAAAAGCAGACGATCCTGATTTTAAAATGGTCCAGTTCCTGGGTCTGAGAGGATTTATTCCGGAATGGGAGGCCAGGTTGGCGGAAAAAGTAAGTGCTGCTGATCTTCAGCGCTGGCAAAAAATAACCAACATTGATCTTAAAAATGTAAAAGCAGGAATTACCCGCAGGGTTGAGGCCCTGCGGGTAATTTATCGGAAATTAAGCAAATCTTAAACTATAGGTGATAGACCTAAAACTCTAAGTTCAAAAAGCATATGTCAAATTTGAATAATACAACATCTGTTTTATGTGCCCTCCTGTCATTTTCTATTTCAGCTTTTGCTCAAAAGAAAATGCCCATAGATTATGTGGACCCATTGATAGGGACAACAGAAGTACGATGGATGCAATACCCCGGACCTTCAACACCATTTAGCATGGTGAAGCTGAGTCCGGACAATAAAGAAGACGGCACACATGCGGGTTATAACTATAAAACTGATAACATCGCAGGATTTAGCCACATACATAGCTGGGCAATGGGCGGCCTTTTAACCATGCCCACAAATGGCCCTTTGAAAACAGAACCGGGAAAAATTGATGCACCGGAAACCGGCTACCGTTCCAGGTTTGATCATCAATCTGAATCGGCATCAATAGGCTATTATTCGGTATTACTCAAAGATTATGGAATAAAGGCAGAGTTAACCAGTACGAACAGGACCGGTTTCCAGCGGTATACCTTTCCGGCTTCCAGCAGTTCAAGGATCTTGTTTGACCTCAAAACAGCCGCAGAATATCCTTATGAAGTGGACTGGGGATCTGTTAAAAAGATCAACGACTATGAGATAGAAGGTTTTTCTAAACAAAGAATGTTTAACTGGTTCGCCAGTCTGACCAACGACTATACCGTATATTTTGTAGCTAAAGTCG
>CBFGNP010000608.1:0-3396 GCA_965650095.1 uncultured Pedobacter sp.
CAGCTAACCACTCAATAATGATATGATCAAAGTCATCTCCACCTAAATGCGTATCACCATCTGTAGATTTAACTTCAAAAACACCATCCCCCAATTCAAGCACAGAAACATCATGAGTACCACCGCCACAGTCAAACACAACAATTTTCATGTCTTTATGTGCTTTATCCAAACCATAAGCCAGGGCAGCTGCAGTCGGCTCGTTAATGATACGTTTAACATTTAAACCGGCAATTTCACCGGCTTCTTTTGTGGCCTGACGTTGAGCATCATTGAAGTAAGCAGGAACCGTAATCACAGCTTCAGTCACCTCCTGCCCAAGAAAATCCTCAGCAGTTTTTTTCATCTTTTGCAAGATCATTGCAGAAAGTTCCTGAGGAGTATATTTACGGTCGTCAATTTCTACGCGTGGAGTATTATTATCACCTTTTACTACTTTATACGGTACCCGGCCTGCTTCTTTCGAAACTTCGGCAAAACTACTGCCCATAAAGCGTTTAATCGAAGAAATCGTTTTTGTTGGGTTCGTTATCGCCTGCCGCTTAGCTGGCTCACCAACTTTGCGCTCACCATTCTCTGCAAATGCAACAATGGATGGCGTAGTACGCTTCCCCTCACTGTTGGCTATAACTACAGGTTCGTTACCTTCCATTACGGCTACGCAAGAGTTCGTTGTTCCTAAGTCTATACCAATGATTTTTGACATGTTATTTATATCCTTTTATGTTATGAAATCTTATTATTTATATCTGTTTAACAAGCAATGTGCCAATTGAGTTTTGGCAGAAAATGCCTCCGGTAAAGAATAATTAAGGAAATTTATGGCCGAAAGCGGTGATAAAAAGGTGACAGTATGACAGAAATTCAGGTGATTTTACTGCTCAAGCTTTAGTAAGCGCTCCAAATGATGATAACTAATTCCAAAATACGCCTTAGTTTGCTGTATTTTTTTAAGGATATCTGCCCTTTTCATTTCCTGCATTTTGGAAGTTCCCGACATAGAAGCAGGCTTGACTCCCACGACCAGTATATTTTTAGGGGTGTGTGCGTCAGATATAAACTCAAAAACCTTCGTTTTATACCCGAAATATTCCAGGATTAGCGCTCTGATACCATCGGTAATCATCTCCGCCTGCCGTTCCATGAAAATGCCATATCTGGTTAAAAAGGAAACGTCATTTTTTATCTTATCCTGCTCCATCTCGCGCCTTATTTGTTTATGACAACATGGTGCAACAACAATCAATTGCGCATCGGCAATTATACCTTTGTAAATAGCATCATCTGTAGCAGTGTCGCATGCGTGCAAAGCAATTAATAAGTCTATTCTATCTATTTCATAAGCTTCAATTGTTCCCTGAACAAAACCAAGCCGGTTAAATTCAGCATCTACAGCTATACGGTTACATAAACTGACCAGATCTTCCCGGTATTCCACGCCTGTTATCTTCGCGTTCAGGTTTAGTGTATTATGCAGGTAGTCATACAAAGCAAATGTCAGATAGCCCTTTCCAGATCCCATGTCCACTACATTATTGATGCGACCCGCAGGTAGCTCCTTAATCAAAGAACTTAATATTTCAATATATTGATTGATCTGACGATACTTGTCTTGTGCGTTCTTAAATACTTCGCCCCCTTTATCGGTAATCTTCAACTCTTGTAAATAACGCTGACCTGCAGACTTAATCAATCGCTTTTTTTCCTTGTTATGAGATAAATTTGGCTGTGCATTGCCCGAAACCATCTTCTCTCTCAAAATCATATTCCCTTTTTTTCCGTGTTCGAGAACAAACTCTTTCTCCGTAGTAAAAAGCGTACAGATCTTAAAATCATTACTAATAAGATGATTGATTAGCGCAAAGCCCTCAGCTATCTCGAAATTTTTAAAAATATCCCTTGTCTTATATCTATAATTAAAAGAGAACATATGCATTCTTTTAATTATAACCCTCTTGACATAAATGTTTTTCAGTTCTTTCTCATTCCCCTGATAATTTCCTAACGAAATCTTAATGAACTGATTCGATGATACGCTTTCTGATAGCTTAGTTTGAAATTGCTGAAAAAGATGTTGATTAGACATGGAAATCGATTACTATCCAAAGATAGCCATTTGAAAAGTAAAAATGACCAACCTCTTCCAGGATAAAAAACAATAAGCCGCTATATTACTAATGTTTTTAGTAATTTCAACTCATGGAGGATTTATATTTTATAGCGGTTCTACCACCGCCCGACTTAAGCAACGAAATAGACGAAATCAGAAAAGCCTGCGCTCTTGAACATCAGGTTTACAGTGCATTAAAACCACCAGTGCATATCACCCTCATAGCGCCATTTAAGCTGAACTCAGTGAATGAACTCAAACTGACTAAAAGCCTGGAATCAGCCCGCCCTTTTCAACCATTTGTTCAAAAATTAAAAAACTTCGATGGCTTTCCCGAACATACCGTTTACATCAACGCCATCAAAAACAATGGAATCTCGGCGATCCACAACAAACTTAAAACAGTATTGAAATCGCTCGGTGGTGTGATAAAAGCTGGCTCCTTAACCAATCCACATGTTACCATTGCGTACAGGGATGCGAAAGAAGCCTACCCTCAGATCATCGAACAATATCGTCGGCGACATTTTAACGCAGCGTTTATGGTCGATCATTTTACACTACTTAAACATGATGGAAAGCGCTGGAATATCCATAGTGAATACTCCGCAAACGTTGACGAAAGACAATTGGAAATATTCCTGTAAGCAAAAAACCCTGTCCGAAATGGACAGGGTTTTTTATATCTCCAAAAGCAGAATAAAATTATTCGCCTTTATCTTCAGACTTTGCTTCAGCTGCAGGAGTTTCTGCTTCAGTGGCGGGAGTCTCTTCGGCGACAACTTCAGCTTTCTCCTCTTTAGCTGCTGCAGGAGCATCAGCCTTTTTGGCTTTTGTCCTACCACGACGTGTAGTTTTCTTTTCAGCAGCTTCTGCTTCCTTACCATAAACCTCATTGTAATCAACCAATTCGATTAATGCCATCTCAGCATTATCTCCTAAACGGTTATTCAATTTAATGATTCTGGTATAACCACCCGGGCGGTTAGCAACCTTTGCTGCAATATCACGGAATAATTCAGTAACAGTTTCTTTATCTTGCAAATAGCTAAATACAATACGACGTGAATGCGTGGTATCTGTTTTAGATTTTGTGATAATAGGCTCAACATACATACGTAAAGCCTTAGCTTTTGCTAACGTTGTTGAGATCCTTTTGTGTTTAATTAACGATGAAGCCATGTTAGCCAACATCGCTTTACGATGTGAATCTGTTCTTCCTAAGTGATTTACTTTTTTACCGTGTCTCATTTTTTGATTTATTCAGCGTATACCGTCTCTGTGAA
>CBFGNP010000609.1:0-3384 GCA_965650095.1 uncultured Pedobacter sp.
GTTGCGGTATTGAATTTATGGCAACAATGGGTTCTCATTATGATTTTGGCCGTTTTGGGTCGGAGCGCTTAAGTTTTTCTCCACGCCAGGCTGATTTGTTAATGGTAATGGGTACGATAGCCAAGAAGATGAGCCCTGTGTTGAAACAGGTTTATTTACAAATGGCCGAGCCCCGATGGGTAATGGCTGTCGGTGCCTGTGCATCAAGCGGAGGGATTTTCGATACCTACTCGGTTTTGCAGGGTATTGATGAGATTATTCCTGTTGATGTATATGTTCCGGGCTGTCCACCAAGGCCGGAAGCTATCCTGGATGGCTTTGGCAAAATTCAGGAGCTGGTGAAGAATGAATCTTCCAGGAGAAGAGATTCTGAGCAATACAAGAAAATGTTGGCTTCATACGGAATATTATAATGGCAGAAGTAACCAATCAGGAACTCATCGCTTTATTGAGCGAAAGGTTCGGTGATCGGATCACCAGCGTTAACGAGCCCTACGGACTGCTTACATTTGAGACCACCAAAGATGTGATCATTGAGGTACTTAAGTTTTTGAAAGAGAACATTACGGCAAACTTCAATTTTCTGACCGACATCACAGCTGTACACTATCCGGAGAAGAAACATGGCATTGCCGTCGTTTATCATCTGCACAGCATGGTTAAAAGGATAAGGGTTAGAATAAAAGTTTTTGTTGACGAACAGCAACCGGTTATCCCTACCGCTACTTCGGTATGGAAGGGCGCGAACTGGATGGAACGTGAAACTTATGACCTCTTTGGTGTAAAGTTCGAAGGCCATCCTGATTTAAGAAGAATACTGAACATGGATGATCTCGGTGTTCATCCAATGCTGAAACAATATCCTTTGGAAGACCCGAATAGAGTAGATAAAAAAGACGAATACTTTGGTAGATAAGTTTATGAATCACAATCAACCAGTATATACAGATAATGATCCGCAGAATGAGCTGGTGACCCTTAACCTGGGGCCAACCCACCCGGCAACACATGGAGTGTTCCAGAATGTGTTGCAGCTGGACGGAGAGCGCATTGTGAGTGGTGTTTCTACCATTGGGTATATTCACCGTGCATTTGAAAAAATTGCTGAGCACAGGCCTTTTTATCAGATCACCCCTTTAACAGACCGTTTAAACTATTGCTCATCGCCGATCAATAATATGGGTTGGCACATGACGGTAGAGAAATTATTGAACATTCAGATGCCTAAGCGCGTAGATTACCTCAGGGTAATTATCATGGAGCTGGCGCGTATTTCTGACCATATCATTTGCAATACCATCATTGCGCAGGACACAGGGGCAACTACAACTTTCCTGTATCTGTTTCAGTATAGAGAGCATATTTATGAGATTTATGAAGAGATCTGCGGGGCACGTCTGACGACCAATATTGGTAGAATAGGTGGTTTTGAGCGTGATTTTAATGAGATCGCTTTTGCGAAAATCAATAAGTTTTTAAAGGAGTTTCCTCATGCACTGAAAGAATTTCAAAGTTTACTGGACCGCAACAGGATCTTTATTGACCGTACGGCTAAGGTAGCATGTGTTACTCCTGAACAAGCCCTGGATTACAGTTGGACCGGCCCGTTATTACGTGCAACGGGTGTGGATTATGATGTTCGCGTGAGTGAGCCGTATGCATCATATGAGGATTTTGATTTTGAAGTTCCGGTAGGTACCAGTGGAGACATTTATGATCGCTATTTGGTTCGTAATGAAGAGATGTGGCAAAGTCTACGCCTGATTGAACAGGCCATGCAAAAATTGAAAAATGAACCTGCCGGTATTTTTCACGCAGATGTCCCAGAATTCTATTTGCCGGCCAAGGAAGAGGTGTATAACAATATGGAAGCATTGATCTATCACTTTAAAATTGTGATGGGAGAGATTGATGCTCCTAAAGCTGAGGTGTACCATGCTGTTGAAGGTGGTAACGGGGAACTTGGCTTTTACCTGATCAATGACGGAGGAAGAACACCTTACCGCCTGCATTTCAGAAGACCTAGTTTTATAAATTATCAAATGTTTGCGCCCATGAGTAAAGGCATGCTGTTATCGGATGCCATCATCAACATGAGTAGCATGAATATTATTGCAGGAGAATTAGATGCTTAAAGTAGAAGAACAACAACCTGTTGAGTTTTCGCCGGCTTTAATAGCAAAGTTTGACGAAATTGTTAAAAGATATCCGGAAGGCAAGCACAAATCTGCTTTATTGCCTGTTTTGCATGAAGTGCAGGCTGAGCTGGGCTGGTTAAGTGTTGCAGCGATGAATAAAGTTGCTGCTTATCTTAACATTCAGGAAATAGAAGTATATGAGGTGGCCTCGTTTTACAGCATGTACTTTTTAAAGCCCCAGGGAAAATATGTACTGGAAGTATGCCGGACAGGTCCTTGTTGTCTTGTTGGTGCTGAAAAGCTGATGGGGCATATTGAAAGCAAGCTTGGGGTGAAAGAAAATGAGGTGACACCCGATGGTTTGTTTAGCTGGAGAGGGGTAGAGTGTTTGGCTGCCTGTGGTTATGGTCCTGTTTTACAGATCGGCCCGGAGTATACATTCTATGAGAACCTGAACGAGCAAAAGGTAGACGAATTGATAGAAGATTTACGCAAAAAATAATGGCCCGTAAACTATTATTAGAACATATAAACGTACCTGGCATCAATACACTTGATGTTTACCGTGAGAAAGGCGGGTACCGTGCCGTAGAAAAGGCTTTAAAAACACTGACTCCTGAGGAAGTGGTGGAAGAGGTTAAGAAGTCCGGATTACGCGGCCGTGGTGGTGCAGGATTCCCGACAGGAATGAAATGGAGTTTTTTGGCTAAGCCAGAAGGTGTACCACGTTACCTGGTTTGCAACGCTGATGAGTCTGAACCTGGTACTTTTAAAGACCGGTATCTGATGACCTATATCCCCCATGCATTAATTGAAGGCATGATCGTTTCCAGTTTTGCGCTGGGTGCGAATACCTCCTATATTTATGTGCGTGGTGAAATGATGCCGCAGATCCGCATTTTGGAAAAGGCAATTGCCGAAGCTAAAAATGCAGGGTTTCTGGGAAAAAATATTTTAGGATCAGGATATGATCTGGAGCTGTATGTTCAACCTGGTGGTGGCGCTTATATCTGCGGTGAAGAAACTGCTTTGCTGGAATCACTGGAAGGTAAAAGAGGAAATCCAAGGATTAAACCACCTTTTCCTGCGATTGCAGGATTATATGGCTGTCCTACCGTAGTAAATAATGTAGAATCAATTGCCGCAGTGGTACCCATTGTAAACGATGGCGGTGATGAGTATGCAAAGATTGGTATTGGTCGCAGCACCGGGACTAAGCTAATTTCGGCTTCTGGTAATTTAGTAC
>CBFGNP010000610.1:0-3378 GCA_965650095.1 uncultured Pedobacter sp.
CAGATTTTTTAATCATACAAAAAATATACAAACAACATGAATCTTCTCATCACAGGCGTAACCATTGCCGATCCCAACAGTCAGTTTAACCAGCAGAAATGTGATGTGCGCATTGAAAATGGTAAGATAACGGTGATAGACAAATTGGGTGGTTTGAGCGCTGGAAAGGGTGAAACCGTTTTTGATGGCACCGGTTCGGTACTTTCACCTGGTTTCTTTGATCTGAACTGCTCAATCGGAGATCCGGGTTTCGAAACCAAGGAAGACATATATACGGCTGCTGCTGCTGCTGCTGCCGGAGGTTTTACAGGCCTGGCAGTTTTGCCACATGCAAAGCCTGTAGTTCAGGCTAAAGGTCAGGTTGCTTATATCATTAATAAAGCGAAAGGCAATTTGGTGGATGTCATGCCTGTGGGTGCAATAAGCCAGGACCTGGAAGGTAAGGAACTTGCCGAGCTGTACGACATGAAGCAGGCCGGTGCGGTTGCATTTTCGGATGGAACGAAATCCATAGCAGATGATGGCTTTATGAGTCGCGCCCTGCAATATGCCAAAGGCCTGAACGGTTTGTTGATGGTCTACCCTGAAAACAAATCCATCGCAGGAAAATCGCAGATCAATGAGAGTAAGAATAGTGTCCTCCTGGGCATGAAAGGTTTGCCGGCTCTGGCCGAAGAAATGCACATCAGCCGGGATATATTTCTCGCATGCTACCATGATGCGCCTGTTCACATCAGTAACATATCGACAGGCGGTTCGGTGGCACTGATCAAAAAAGCAAAAAAAGACGGAGTCAGAATTACCTGCGATGTGGCCGCACATCACCTGGTGTTTACCGAAGAGCTGCTGAACGATTTTGACAGTAATTACAAGGTGAAACCTCCGCTACGGGGCAAAAGCGATGTAAAGGCTCTATTAGCTGGTTTAAAAGATGGAACGATTGATGCCGTAAGCTCGCAGCACCGCCCGCATGAAATTGAGTTAAAAGATGTAGAGTTTGAGATTGCCGCCTATGGTATTATTGCTTTGCAAACCGTGTTGCCCTTGCTGCTTAAAGCAGGACTGGATGCTGTGCAGATTGCGCAAAAACTGTCGGTCAGCCCGCGTAGCCTGCTAGGCCTGGCTGTGCCCGTCATATCAGTGGGGGCAGAAGCCAATTTTACGGTTTATCATCCTTCAAAAGAATGGATATATAATGCTCAAAGCAATTTCTCTAAATCGGCAAACTCACCCTTACTGAATAAAAAATTAACCGGCAAAGTAATGCTGACCTATAATAACAAACAATTACAATCGTATGGATAACTGTGTAATGTTCTATTTTACGGCGAAGTACATCGCGACACCAGGTCGTCTATTTTTTATTGATAAGGCCTCGTAAAACATGTCGCCTTATAAAATGCAGCGCTACTAACCGTAAATTGCTTAGCTAATGCTCCACTAATTGGATTATAAAACTCAACAGTATTTGTATGCCAGGATGCGGGACAACAGTTATTAGGCCTTGACTCAACCAAATAACTGTTATCAGGTTGGTTACTTATGCCCTTCACTTCCGTACGGTTCGCCGCGCCAGGAAGTGGACTGAAAACTTTAGTTATTTTATCATAAAGATAGACACCCCCTAAGTCCGACACGAGCAGTTTATCTACATTACCAAAATATGGCGAAATTTGATGAGGATATCGTCCCGGCGTCGTATCTCTTTTGCTAACCACTTCAGTGAGTGTTGGCGCAGCCCGTGTTCCTCCAATGGTTAGAGCGGTCAAAACACCCTTACCACCCGATCCAGCTTGTGTATCTCCACAAGTCCACAGCACATTATATGCCGGATCCCAGGTTACCGCATGTGCCTGTCGTAAATTAAATTGGGCATAGTTACTTCCTACGGTATTATACACACGTACCCATCCGCCATAAGTAGCATCCGTGGCAACGATAGCTATATTACCATTAGTCAAAACTTCACCAGAATGTACATTTGGACTATTAGTCTGCCAATATTTTTCCCACAACTTAGTAAACCTGGCTGAGCTCCCCTCCCATACTGCCAGGCATGCAAAACGATTATCGGTTACTGCCATAACCGATGTTGCATTTGAAAATGCGGTATTGTAATGTACTTTAGCATCAGTCGGGCCATCAAACAATGACGAACCCGTTGACGAATAGCCTAAAGCCGTTGTAGGTTTAAAAGTAAATGAAGGCGTATTCCAATTGGCCGCATCAGGATTGTAAATCTCAAGCTTTTTGGAATTCGTGTTGCCTACAGCAATATAAGCATGACCTGATATCCAGCTGGCCAAAGCTATCTGATCCTTTTCAGCGGACGTTTCCACTTCAGCTTTTGATACCCCTTTCAGCATTTCTTTTTCTACCCCACTTTCTTTGCAGGAAAGCATATGCAGAAATGCAATAAAGCATCCCGCATAAATTTTTAAGTTGACAGTTTTCATGTTTGATTAGATTTAATTTATAATTCCATTATATACTATCCCCCTCAAGCAAGAGTTGAGGGGGTAACATAGATTCATACGATGAGCCATCGCCAACACCGCTGGACAACTAGGTGGAAGCCGATAACATCGACGCAACCTCCTAGTAATTGGGGTTTTGTGCCAAATTCTTATTCAGGTCACGTTCTGCCTGCGGTATAGGCCACCAATAATCCCTCGCTGGATCAAAAGACCTGATGGCCAGGGGACTGTTTTCCGAATTATAAATCGTGCCATTCAGATCCTGTTCTGCTGTTTTCCACCGTCTAATATCTGTATAATAAAGCCCCTCTCCCGCAAATTCTATTCGCCTCTCATGTCTGATTAGCTCGCGCATCGGCACTTGGGTTTTGCCGGCAGGAATCTGGTAGGGAACCAATCCCGCACGTTGCCGCACCCTGTTAATTGCATCATACACAGTTTCGTCTGGTCCGACAGCTTCATTCTGAGCTTCGGCATACATCAGCAAAACATCTGCAAATCTCAATACGATATAATTTGTTTCAGATTGGTTGCCTTGTAGGATTACTGTAGCTGGTTTATCGTCGTATATATTGTACTTCTGCCAGCTATATCCAGTGATCTTAAACGGATCAGTCGGCGTAGTCACATTACCCATAAATACTCTGCCTGGGTAAATGATGGTCTCGTAGAAACGCGGATCGCGGTTTTCGTATGGTTTTGAAGCAACGTATAACGGTGATTGACCCGGTGGCAAACCGTCTTTCATGTCATATGCATCTATGATGCCGCGCAATGGAGAATTGGAATTGAACTGCCGGTTGATCAAATCAAAAGAATTGCCCTGATCTGGTACCGGCCATTTAAACTGCACATCGAAAATTACCTCCAAATTGTTTTCATTGGCAGGCAGGAATAAGTT
>CBFGNP010000611.1:0-3377 GCA_965650095.1 uncultured Pedobacter sp.
GTCTTTCAAACCAAGGTTCCTCAAGGCCTCCTGGTAAATCAGGATGAATTCCGCTTCATTCAACAGACTGTTGGAACCTACCACATCAACATCACATTGATAAAATTCTCTATAACGCCCTTTCTGTGGTCTGTCAGCGCGCCATACAGGTTGAACCTGGAATCTTTTAAAAGGAAGTGAGATGTCATTTTGGTGCATCACGACATAACGGGCAAAGGGGACGGTTAGATCGTAACGTAATGCCTTCTCGCTGATAGCTGGTGTAACTGCATTGGAATTGCCTAATGCCAGCAGATCTGGCTTCACCTTCGAAAGAAAATCACCGCTGTTTAAAATTTTAAAGATCAGTTTGTCACCCTCATCTCCATATTTCCCTGTTAAAGTGGACAGATTTTCCATAGACGGCGTTTGTATTTCGGCGTAACCATATTTCCTGAAAACACTTTTAATAGTATCAAAAATAAAATTACGCTTAACCATTTCCTGAGGAGAAAAATCTCTGGTTCCTTTTGCTAACGAGGGTTTGATATTCGACATAGGCGCAAAAGTACGAAACTAACAGGCATAAAAAAAGGTTGTCTGCGTTATGGGCAGACAACCTTAGTCTTTTATCTTAATTACCTGTTTAAAAAGCCAGACAGGTATATTTTCTGATTAAACCAATAACCTGATCGGCTCTTCCAGCAATCCTTTAAGGGTTTGCAGGAAGGCAGCGCCAGTAGCGCCGTCAACTACACGGTGATCACAGCCTAAGCTCAGTTTCATCACGTTACCAGGCACAACAGCCCCGTTTTTAACAACCGGAATCTGCTGGATGGCACCGACAGATAAAATTGCACCATCAGGAGAGTTGATAATTGATGTAAATTCATCAATACCAAACATACCCAGGTTAGAAACGGTAAACGTAGAACCTTCCCAATCTGCTGGCTGTAATTTTTTAGCTTTTGCTTTTTGACCGTATTCCTTAACCTCAGCAGAGATATGAGATAATGATTTACCATCAGCAAAACGAACTACAGGAACCAGTAAGCCATCTTCAACAGCCATTGCTACGCCGATATTCGTATGCTCATTGAAACGGATCTTATCCCCACCCCATGATGAGTTAACCGCGGGATGTTGCTTTAAAGCAACAGCTACGGCCTTAATAATAATATCATTAAATGAAACCTTGACCGGAGCAACTGAATTAATGGCCGTACGTGCGGCGATAGCATTGTCCATATCAATACTGATATTTAAGTAGAAATGTGGCGCAGTGAACAAGCTTTCTGCTAAACGTTTAGCGATAACCTTCCGCATTTGCGAAACTGGCTTTTCGGTAAACTTCTCTTCACCAACATATTGAGGAATAACCGGTGCAGCTTTCTCTGCAGCCGGAGCTGATGAAGGTGCTGTACTTGCCGACGCCGCAGCTGGCTTAAAGTTTTCAATATCTTTCTTAATGATACGTCCGCCATCGGCACTACCTGCAACCTGTGAAAGGTCAATCCCTTTATCTTTTGCGATTCTTTTCGCTAAAGGAGATGCTTTTAAGCGCTCTCCGCTACCAGATGAAGCAGGAGCTTCCTCTTTCGACTCAGCCGCTTTTTCAGCAACAGGGGCGTCCGACTTTTTATCTGCAGCTGCAGCAGGCTTAGCCGGTGCATCGCCCTGACTTAAAATTCCGCTGATATCTGTTCCTTCAGGCCCAACAATAGCAATAATGCCATTAACTTTAGCGGCCTGACCTTTTTCAACACCAATATGCAATAATGTACCTTCTGCGTAACCCATTACTTCCATTGTAGCCTTATCGGTTTCTACATCAGCAAGGATATCATCGTCTTTTACTTTATCGCCAACTTTTTTATGCCATTCAGCAATTACGCCTTCAGTCATAGTATCGCTAAGCAGTGGCATACGAACCACCGTTACACCCATTTTTTCCAGGTCTGCATCAGTTAATGCAGCGCCGCTGGTTTCACTTTTGCTTTCTGCTGGTTTCTCTGACGAGGAATCGGCAGCTTCTTCCTTAGCCGTTGCCGGAGCAGCGCCTTCTTCAGCAGCTAAAGCTGCTTTATAATCTTCACCTTCCTTACCAACTACAGCAATTATGGCATCAACAGGAACAGCCTTGCCTTCTTCTACACCAATGTATAAAATGGTACCATCCCAATATGATTCTAAATCCATGGTTGCCTTATCGGTTTCCACTTCGGCCATTACATCGCCGCTTTTAACTTTGTCGCCAACTTTTTTATGCCACTTAGCCATCACCCCCTCGGTCATGGTATCGCTCATTTTGGGCATTCTAACTATTTCAGCCATTCTATAATATCTATTGAAATGCGTTCTTAATTAATCTGTTACGTATGGGTAATCCTGCTGCACATAAACGTCAGTATAAAGTTCTGATGCTTCCGGCCAAGGAGACTCTTCAGCGAATTTTACAGACTCATCAACAATCTGCTTCACCTTAGTTTCAACCTCTTCAATCCAGGCCTGCTCTGCATATTTCTCTTGCAATATTACCTCTCTTACCGTTTCGATAGGATCCTTAGCCTTATATTCCTCCAACTCATCTTTAGTACGATATTTCGCAGGATCAGACATAGAGTGACCACGGTAACGGTACGTTCTCATTTCCAGGAAGGTTGGACCTTCACCAGCTCTTGCACGCTGAATGGCTTCATCCATTGCGTTGTGAACGGCAACCGGATCCATCCCATCAACCGGAGCACATGGCATATCAAACCCTAAACCTATTTTGTAAATATCAGTCATGTTTGTCGTACGCTCCACCGAAGTTCCCATCGCATAAAAATTGTTTTCACAAACAAATATCACCGGTAATTTCCAAAGCATAGCCATGTTGAACGCTTCATTTAAAGCACCCTGACGAACTGCTCCGTCACCCATATAGCAAATGTTTACATTGTTAGTGCCTTTATATTTTTCAGCAAATGCAATACCTGCACCCAATGGAATCTGCCCACCAACAATCGCATGCCCACCATAGAAATGATGTTCTTTGCTAAACATGTGCATAGAACCCCCTTTACCTTTAGAGACACCGGTAGCCTTGCCATACATTTCTGCCATGATGCTGTTTGCACTTACCCCCAGGGCCAGTGCATGGGCATGATCACGATAAGTCGTAATCATGGAGTCTCCTTGCTGCATAGCAGAAATAGCTCCGGCTACTACAGCTTCCTGACCGATATATAAATGACAAAAACCACGAATTTTTTGTTGTCCATAAAGTTGACCGGTTTTTTCTTCGAACTTGCGCATCAGCAACATCGACTCAAACCACTTCAGATAGGTATCTTTATTTATTTCTACTGCACTCATTTTGGGGTGTTGATTTTTTTACGAGAGCAAATCTACTT
>CBFGNP010000612.1:0-3371 GCA_965650095.1 uncultured Pedobacter sp.
ATGGTTACCCAGTCTACATTAAAGAAGAACCTGTTGCTGCTTTGCTGATTGATCATTTGGTACTGCTAGGTTTACTTGTTGTTGTGATGTGATTTGCTGAGGGCTGGACCGTGGGTACAACGTTGCCTGTTGAGTCGCCCACCTTTGCTTTAGGCTTTACTTTTGGTTTAGGAAGTGCCGGCAGGATCACCTGTTTTTTCATCCATTCCACCTCATCAAGCTTGTTTTTTGGCAAAGTTCCCTTCAGGTATTGTTCAGCGATGTAACTGGCCATAGGTGCAGCATAGGTACTTCCGTAACCGGCATTCTCCACAATAACTGCAATGGCAATTTTTGGGTTGTCCCGTGGCGCAAATCCAATAAATACCGAGTGGTTTTTGCCACGCGGATTTTGTACCGTACCTGTTTTGCCACACATGATAATTCCCTCAATACGTGATTGTATAGCCGTTCCCCATGGAGCATTTACGGCATCCTGCATTCCGTCTACTACCGGCTCAAAATGCTGCGCATCCACACCAACATAGTTCTTTTTCACATATTCCTTTTTAATCACCCTGTTCTTGCCAATGGCCTTCACCAGGTGGGGTTTGATGTAATATCCGCGATTGGCAATAATTGCCATGATATTGGCCATTTGCAAAGGGGTAGCATCCATCTCACCCTGTCCTATGGCCAATGATATTACGGTAGAATAACCCCAAGACTTGCTGTATTTACCTGAATAATATGCAGCATCGTATAGTCTTCCTTTACGTTCGGAAGGGAGGTCAATCCCTAATTTTTCGCCCAGGCCCCACTTTCTTACCTTTTTCTGCCAGTCGTCATAAGCTATCCGTTGATTGTTATATTTACGTTGCGTTAGCAGTTTTTGAAACACATAGCAGGCGTAGGTGTTACAGGATCGTGCGAGGCCTTTTCGCAGGGAAATGTTACCATCCACGTGTTCGCATTTTACGGTATGTCTCCCTACCCGAAAGTAACCCGGGCAATTGAATGTGGTGTTGGCATCAATCACACCTTCCTGCAATGCGAGTAATGCATCCAATGGCTTAAAGGCGGAACCCGGCGAATAGTAACCTTGAATGGGCCTGATATTAAATACACGGTTAGGATTTTTAAGCAGGCTCATATAATTATTTCCCTGGTGTCTGCCTACCATTAAGTTAGGGTCATAGCTGGGGCTGCTCACAAAGGCGAGAATCTCTCCTGATGCGGGTTCTATGGCTACAATACTGCCCACCTTATTGTGCATCAGCTCTTCACCGAGTTTCTGCAAGTTAAGATCTAAAGACGAAATAAGCCGGTCTCCCGAAACAGCTGCGGTATCAAACCGGCCTTCTGCATAACTTCCTTTGGGTACATTGCGGGCATCGTACATCATATTCACTACGCCTCTTTCTCCTCTTAACAAAGTTTCATAAGATTTTTCTACACCTGATTTCCCGATATAGTCGCCCGGACGGTAATAACCTTCTGAGTTCTGAATATCAAGAGGCGATACTTCTTTGATATAGCCCAAAAAATGAGCTGCGACACTATCCGGATAATGTCTGATGGTTCTGCTTTGCACAAAAAAACCGGGAAAGCGGGACAGTTGCTCAGACAGTGTGGCATATATCTGCACAGATAATTGCGGCTCGAAGATGCTGGGCTGGTATCGCGACCGGCTGGAAGCTTTATTGAAATTCCTTTTAAAGCGCTTCATGTCTATGTCTATGATCCTGCAAAGTGCTGTGGTATCAAAACTTTTCACCTGATTCGGAATCATCATCAGATCATATACAGCTTCATTCTGAGCAAGGGGCTTTTCATTCCGGTCAAAAATGACTCCGCGGGCCGGGAAAGTATAAATTTTACGCAATACATTACTTTCTGCGGAAATGAAATACTTGTCGCTCGCTACCTGTATGTAAAAAAGCGTTCCAAGCAAGATCAAGGCAACAACAATGAATAATCCCTGTATTGTATATTTTCGGTTAAACAGATTATCCATTAGCGCATCCGTCTATTGTAGAACACAAACTCAATCAACACAACGGTGAACAGCGTAAATATGACGCTAAAAAAGCATCTTAACAGCGTATAGGAAAACTCTGCCAGCCTGAAGGTCTCCAGAAGAAAAAGGACAAGGTGGTGGGATAATGTACATAATAAGGCGTAAATGATGAACCATTTAAAACCCATATTTCCAAGGGTAGGTTCTGGCTCATCAAAACCGTCACGATTCATGGTTACAGAAATAAACAGGATCCTTACAAAAGCCAGGGCCACGCAAGCTGCGGTATGTACGCCAAGTGTGTCGTAAAAAGCATCGAGGGTTAAACCGGTTATAAAAGCAATCAGGTAGAGCAGCAGGTTGGGCGTTCCAAAAGGGACAAGCAGCAGGAACAGGATATATACAAAAGGTGTAGCCATGTTATAGAAACTCAGATTCCTTAACAACAGGATTTGAATTAAAAGTAGTACAAACCACCTGATGATATTTACCAATACTAATCTGCTATTCATGGGGCAACTTTGCTTCTAATTCTTTTTGCTCGGGAGCATATTTATCAACAATGACGTACACATACTGTAAGGTACTGAAATCATTGAAAAGTTTTATTTCTATGGACATGAAATTATCTCCGGTTGCTACGCCGGTATTGGTCACAATTCCCACCGGAATCCCTGGAGGGAAAGATGAAAAGCCTGATGTGACGACGGTATCTTTGATGTTCACTTTAAAATGATTCGGGATCTCCTTTACAAAAGCTTTAGTAAAGTCTGAATTGCCGATTCCCCATACGAGTGAACCCAGTGCCTCATTTTTTTTAATATTGACACTTATTTTAGTGTCCTTATGTAATAAAGAGCGAACCGTAGCGAGATGCTCAGAAACGTCCATTACAAAACCAACCACACCTGTACCGGGAGATATGACTGGCATATCGGCTGCAATACCATCCGCAGTTCCCTTATTAATGGTAATCACATTATTTCGCAGTGTAATTGAATTCTTGATCACCCGGGCAGACAAGTAGGTATATTGCGGATGGTTAGCGGTATCGGTGACCAGAACCTGCTTTGTACTATCGATATTTTTCAGTGCCAGGATTTGGGTCTTGAGTTTAGCATTTTCAGCAGCAAGACTGTCATTCACAGTCCCCAGATTAAGATACTTCTTCCATACGTTCAGGTTTTGATAAACCTCACCTACGATTTCATTGGTAGAGTTTACCGTTACACTGCGTTGATAGGCATTATTTTTTACTGTTAAGATGATGCCAATAGCAAAAAAAATAATGAAAAAGAAAAATGCGTTATATCTGTTTATGAAGATCCAAAGGTTACGCATATTCAGGGAGATATATAATGAAGGTTTCTAA
>CBFGNP010000613.1:0-3370 GCA_965650095.1 uncultured Pedobacter sp.
AAATTCTTCCAGCAATACCGGAATATCAAACCGGTTAGAGTTGTAACCTGCAAGGTCCGCATCTCCAATAAACTCAGCCAGTTCAGCAGCCACATCTTTAAAGGCTGGTGCATCAGCAACATGCTCATCATATATTCCATGTATCAGTGATGAGTGTGATGGGATGGGCATCTCGGGGTTAATGCGCATTGATTTAATCAGCTCCGACCCATCGGGCATCGCTTTAAGTATAGCAATTTCAACAATACGATCGGCTCCGACGTTAACACCGGTAGTTTCCAGATCAAAAAAAGCGAGTGGGCGTTTTAAATTTAATTTCATTTTTAACTTTTTGGTAGCGTTTCAAAAGTCGGAAAAATCATCCATTAATCCTTAACTTATTTGATAACACATTAATTTCTATGCGACTAATTTATAATCGATTTTTTTATTTCAAAATCTCCATATATCTTGCAATATAATTACTTATTAAACGCTCTGAAATGAGGTATCTTCTTTTTTCGCTTATTTTCTTTTGTGCATCCGCTGTATTCGGACAAGATTTCGAATTTTTAAAGCCCAAACAAGATGAATTAATTTTAACCAAGACCTCACTAGATAGCAATGCAAGTGCTGTTGTACTGCGCGAGTTTGGTACAGCATCAGTCCGCATTGACGACAACTACGGAAACTTATATATCGATTTTCAATATCATGTCAGGATTAAGATATTTAACAAAAATGGTTTCGGGCATGCCAATATTGTGATTCCACAGCGAACGTATAATGATAAAGAAGACCTCATACAAGAACTTGAAGCAAGCACAATCAATTACCTTGATGGTCAGATGGTGTTCACTGAACTGGATAAAAAGAAAATATTCAGAGAAAAAAAGAACAAATATATAACGCTCACCAAATTTACCATGCCCAATCTGGCCGAAGGAAGCATTATTGAATACAGTTATCGATTACACTCACCTAGTATCTTTAATTTCAGAAGCTGGGAATTTCAATCCGATATTCCTAAGCTCCACAGTGAATATGTAGCCTTTATCCCTGCCCTCTATAATTACAATGTTTCTCTTCGTGGCGCACAGAAACTAACTTCTTCAAATGCAGAAATCAGTAGGGAATGCCTCAGAATTGCCGGCAATGCTATTGATTGTTCAAAAATGACTTATATCATGAAGAATATCCCCGCGTTGATCGAAGAGGATTATATGACTGCAGCAAGTAATTTCCGATCGGCCATCAACTTTGAACTATCAGATTATATGATGCTTAACGGTGCTAAAAAGAGTATTACAAAAGAATGGAAAGACATAGATTATGAGTTAATCCGCGATAAATCTTTCGGTACCCAAATTAAAAGAAAGGATGTGTTTACACCAATTCTGCCCGAAATACTGAAAAATACAACGGATCAGTTAAGCCAGGCAAAAGCAATCTATGGTTTCATAAAAAAAAGCATCAAAGAAAATGGTTTCATAGGCCTTTATAGTGAAAATACGGTAAAAAAAGCCATGGAAACCCATTCGGGAAATACGGGCGATATTAACCTGGCACTGATTGCGGCATTAAATGCCGCAGCTATTGATGCAGAAGCACTGATCCTTTCCACCAGGGCGAACGGTTTGGTCAGTACTGTTTTTCCGGTCATCAGCGACTTCAATTATGTGGTTGCAAAAGTGAATATAGCTGGACAAACGTATTTACTGGATGCATCAGAGCCATTAATGCCTTTCGGACTGCTTCCCTTACATTGCATTAATGGACAGGGACGGGTGATTCCTTTAAAAAAACCTTCCTATTGGTATGATCTTAAAGCCAGTCAGAAAGAAACTACACGCTATAATTTAAATGCAGACCTTGGAAAAGATGGGAAATTAAAAGGTTCACTAACCACTTATTCCATTGGTTACGCAGCCTACAACAAACGAAAGAAGATCGCCGCTGCAGGTTCCGTAGATGAGTTTGTAGAAAAGCTGGATGAAAGCATGCCAAAGATCAGCATTCTTAAACATGAGATCAACAACCTCGACAGCATCGAGAATCCTTTGATTGAGCGCTACGAGATTGAAATGCCTATTTTCGAAAACATCAACAACGATCCGCTGTTCTTCAATCCATTTTTTATTGAAAGGATCAGCAGGAATCCTTTCAACTTAAATGAACGCACCTATCCGGTAGATCTGGGCAGTAAAACTGAAGTCAGGGTAGCCATAGCCATTAAACTGCCTGAAAACTATGCTTTGGCCGAGCAGCCAAAAGCGCTAAGCATGTCGCTGGCCGACAGTGGTGGCAGGTATTTATGCAATACCGCACTGGAAGAAAACGTGCTGATGTTCAACCAGCTCATTCAATTCAACAAACCCATATATGACCCTGCCGAATATCTTTCGCTTAAAGAATTTTACAGCCGGATCATACAACTGCAAAAAACCGACATCATTCTTAAAAGGCAAAGCAAATGATCCTTAAACATATTGGCTTAACACTCCTTCTCCTTTGGTCCTTTACTGCATTTTCACAAGAGGAATATGCCGCAGACCTGGTTTACTCACAACTAAAGAACCGTGCAAGCGCAGTAATCAGGAAAATGGAAACTACGGTAGATATGCGTGACGGTGACCACCTGATCATTCACCTTAAAAAGGTGATCACGGTATTCAGTAAGAAAGGAGACAGCCAGGCCGAAATTGATTTGTTTTATAATAAAAACACCGCTATAAAATATGCCAAAGGCATGATTCTGGATGCTTCCGGCAAAACAACAAACAAATTCACACTCAGTAACTTTTCCGACCACAGTGCAGTCAGTGACATTTCCTTGTTTGAGGACGACCGGGTTAAACACTTTGACCCCACAGTACAGGCCTACCCTTACACTGTAGTCTGCGAATATGAGATCAAATCCAAACAAAACCTGGTGGTCCCCGACTGGTATGCAAACCGCACACCGGATGTCGCTGTGGAATACAACACTTATACTTTTATCAGCAAGCCACACGATAAGGTGCGAATAAAGTCATTTAACTATAGTGGCGAACCGCTGGTTATGGCCGATGAAAAGCTTAAAAGTCAGATCTGGACCGTAAAAAACCTGCCCGCCTTTAAAGCCGAACCCTATGCCCCTAACCCCGATGATTACCGCACCTATGTTAAGATCGCACCTGAAGAATTCAATTATTACGGGCATAAAGGGAAGTATCAAAATTGGGAGGAACTAGGGAGATGGATCTATACAGATCTTGTAAAAGACAGGCAGGAACTAAGTCCAGCTGCCATTGCAGCGGTTAAAGATCTGGTAGCCGGTATCGATAATGACAAGGACAAAGCGCGAAAGATCTATGAGTACATGCAAAATAAAACCCGTTACATTAGTGTT
>CBFGNP010000614.1:0-3358 GCA_965650095.1 uncultured Pedobacter sp.
GCCACTCAAGGCGGATAACCCTTAACTTAACAAGAGATGAAAGTAGAAAAAATTCCTAACGAACAAATCATTAGCCGTACCCCCTTTCCGGCATCCCGTAAAGTCTATGTTAAAGGGCAATTGCATGATATTGAAGTGGCCATGCGCGAGATCACTTTAAACGATACGAAGATCCATAATGGCTTCGGCTTAACCGAGCCTAACCCAGCGGTAACCGTTTATGATACAAGTGGTCCATATACCGACCCCAATACCCATATCGATGTAAAGCATGGCTTACCAAGGCTAAGAGAAAAATGGATCACCGACAGAAAGGATGTAGCACAGCTGGAGCAGATCTCCTCTGACTACGGACAGCAGCGACTGGCCGATACTCAACTCGATGTTTTAAGGTTTTCGCATTTGAATAAACCATACAAAGCGTTAAAGGGTGCAAATGTATCGCAAATGCACTATGCAAAGAAAGGCATCATCACCGCAGAAATGGAATACATCGCCATCAGGGAAAACCAAAGGATAGACTTGCTTAATGAACAGCTCGGCAAGCAATACGATGTTATGAGCCACCAGCATAAGGGTCATAGCTTTGGTGCCAACACGCCCAAAGGGTACATTACGCCAGAGTTTGTTCGTGCAGAAGTGGCTGCCGGACGGGCAGTGATCCCCTGCAACATCAACCATCCCGAACTGGAGCCCATGATCATCGGTCGCAATTTCTTGGTAAAGATCAACGCCAACATCGGTAACTCTGCCGTTACTTCCTCGATTGAAGAGGAAGTGGAAAAGGCAGTATGGGCATGCAGATGGGGTGCTGATACGATAATGGACCTTTCTACCGGTAAAAACATACACGAAACCCGGGAGTGGATCATCCGCAATTCACCCGTTCCAATTGGTACTGTACCCATTTACCAGGCCCTGGAAAAGGTAAATGGAAAAGCGGAAGACCTGACCTGGGAGCTGTTCAGAGATACGCTGATTGAGCAGGCCGAACAGGGCGTTGATTATTTTACCATTCATGCCGGTGTGTTGCTGCGCTATGTTCCTTTAACTGCTAAAAGGATTACGGGAATAGTGTCCCGTGGCGGCTCGATCATGGCCAAATGGTGTTTGGCCCATCACAAAGAAAATTTCCTGTACACCCATTTTGAGGAGATCTGCGAAATCATGAAGGCTTATGACGTTTCCTTCTCACTAGGTGATGGTTTAAGGCCAGGCTGTATTGCCGATGCCAATGATGAAGCACAGTTCGGCGAACTGGAAACACTCGGTGAGCTGACAAAAATTGCCTGGAAACATGATGTGCAAACCATTATTGAAGGTCCCGGTCATGTGCCGATGCACCTGATTAAAGAAAATATGGAAAAACAGCTGGAACATTGCTCGGAAGCTCCTTTCTATACCTTAGGGCCACTGACCACTGATATTGCACCCGGCTATGACCACATCACCTCGGCCATTGGCGCAGCCATGATCGGCTGGTTTGGCACAGCTATGCTGTGTTACGTTACACCTAAGGAACATCTGGGTTTACCCAACAAAAAAGATGTGAAAGACGGCGTAATTACCTATAAGATTGCTGCACATGCGGCCGACCTTGCTAAAGGCCATCCAGGCGCACAATACCGCGACAATGCCCTGAGTAAAGCCAGGTTCGAATTCAGATGGGAAGATCAGTTTAACCTTTCACTTGATCCGGATACTGCGAGAGAATTCCACGATGAAACGCTGCCAGCGGACGGCGCAAAAATTGCCCACTTCTGTTCCATGTGCGGGCCAAACTTCTGCTCTATGAAAATTACACAGGATGTAAGGGAATACGCAGCAAAACAAGGTGTTGATGAGCAGGAAGCGCTTGAGAAAGGGATGGCCGACAAATCTAAAGAGTTCACGGAAAAGGGAAGCGAGATCTACTTGTAAACGAACCGGTTATAGCAAAAAAAATGGAATTGATTGTCTTATCGGAACCGACTTTTTTTAAGGATGAAGCCAGACTGGTTAATCAGCTTTTCGAAGCTGGCCTGTCGCACTTTCATTTAAGAAAACCGGAGAGCGACAGGCGTACTTATACCAGCTTAATTAGGGAAATAGATGAACGTTATCACGACAGGATCGCCCTGCATGGCTTTCATGATCTGATCCTGGATTTTCCGGCCATAAGCAGACTTCATTATCCCGAATGGCTTAGGAAAGGGACTTTTAAAGATGGGATGCATAACGCAGGCTCAGCCTTAAAAGACTGCATACGGAGTACCTCTGTTCATCAGCTAAAGGACCTGAAGGAACTGGAAGGATTTGATTATACTTTTTATGGTCCGGTATTTAACAGCATTTCGAAACCAGGATATGCAGGCCTCGCCAGCCCTGACCTCTTACTTCCTGAGCGCAAAAACAAGCTCAGGATTATTGCGCTAGGCGGAATAGATCCGGGAAAAATCCTGGAAGTAAAGCGTATGGGATTCGACGGCCTGGCTGCACTTGGCGCCATCTGGAATCAAAAAGAGGACGCAATTGATAATTTCAAACAACTGGTAGACATCAGCAAAATGCATTTCAATTGAATGATTTGAGGAGATAATAGGAAGCCAATGACGACACACAGACCTTATGTAATGAGCATCGCGGGTTTTGACCCGACGGCCGGTGCTGGACTTTTGGCCGACATCAAATGCTTTGAGCTGCTTGACGTTTATGGTTTTGGCATTTGTACTGCTTTAACCATACAAACGGACCGTGATTTTTTAAAAAATGACTGGTTGAGCGCAACGCAGATCATCGAGCAGATGACACCCTTGCTTTCCCGCTTTACGGTATCAGCCGTCAAGATCGGTCTCATTCAAGACATCAGCGTGATGCTGCAGGTGATCACTTATCTAAAAAAACATGCCCCGGCTGTCCGGATTGTAATGGACCCGGTGTTAAAAGCGACTGCAGGCTATGCATTTCACGACTGGGAAAATGGATTAAAGCATTTGCAGCCGATTTTAACACAAATAGACCTGATCACGCCCAACTACCCGGAAATGATGAGCCTTGGTGGAAAACAGGAGGTGTTTGCTACAGCCGCCGCCTGGGCGGTTCATGCACCAGTACTGCTTAAAGGCGGACACCTGGAAGCCGATACCGGTACTGATCACCTGTTTGCAGGGGAAAAAGTTCATGTGCTGAAACCCCGTACTACAGCTATTTATCAAAAACATGGCTCAGGCTGTGTGCTGTCATCAGCAATAACCGCCCAACTGGCAAAAGGATTTTCTTTACCAGAGGCCTGCATATCGGCTAAAAACTATGTTGAACAATTTCTAAACAGCAATCAATCCCTTTTAGGGTACCACAAATTATGATAGACAGACTACAT
>CBFGNP010000615.1:0-3350 GCA_965650095.1 uncultured Pedobacter sp.
CTGCAATAAGGCAACTGCAAGTCTGTTTTTAACAGCCATCAGGGCCAGGTTGCGCATCTTTTTTTCAGACTCCTGTAATTCATCGGCATAGAACAACATCAGGTTAAAGGCAAAATCATGGTTGACTTTTAAAGTCGCCATAAAAAATTCCAGATCTATAAAGCAAAGCGAGGTTTCTTCAAGAGCCGTTGCAGAAATGGGGTAAACCGAGCTGTGTGTACCCAGGCCACGGTGACCAAATATTTTGCCGGTATTGGCAAAACGCACAATCAGTTCCTTATCGCCCCAGTGTTTATGTACTTTGACGTTCCCCTCGTATACAAAATATACTCCCGCTACCGGATCACCTTCCTGAATGATCTGTTCTCCCTTTTTGGCAATGAAATTCTTTCTGTGGCTGTCGATAGCCGGTTTCCATTCCTTAAGTACCAGACTGCACATCAGACAGGTTCCCAGATCACAGCATTTACCTTTCTTCATATTTCTCTATGCTTTCAAATAGCGCTCCTAATATCCTCATCTTTTTGCAATCATTTACAGATTTCTCGTAAAATGCTGCTTTAAGGGATAGAAAACCCGAGGAGAGCCGGGGCTAAAGAGAATCGCGAAGTGTTAAATGAAAGGGCACCTCAATGTGTTCACGGGAATTATTAAGGATTAAATTGGCGGCAAGGTTTCCCATCCTGGTAAAATCTGTAGATATGGTTGTGATGCCGTTCAGGATGACCCGTTTTATTGGTGCCTCATTATAAGAGATAATGCCTACTTGCTCTCCTATTTTCAATTTCAGCAGCTGGATCCGCTCAATCAGCACCACCAGATCATCCTCTAAAAGATTGATGTAGGCTTCCCCCTCCGTGATAAACTCCTCCGATATATCATTGATCACCTTGTAATTGAATGCGTAATGCTGACAAAATCTGGAAAAACCTTTAATGATCTCCCTGGGGTAATAACTATTGGCAGGAAATATGAGCTTTAACGTATGGTATTTACTTAAAGATGGGCTGGCTTCTTCGAGCGACTTGTAAATATCATTCTCGAAATCTTCATATACTCCTGCATAATCGCCTGTTATGCCGTGCATCCGTTTATCTAAAATGACCAGCTTTTGTTTTGGGATGGTATTGATCACCTCGTAAGCATGATCTCTCCCATCAATGAAATGCGGGATGATCACAAAATGAGAATAGCGATCCTTTTTGTCTTCAATAAAATTTTTAAAAATGGTGATATCGTTATTGTAGATAAATAAATCCGTCGCCACACCCTCGCCAAGAGTTGACAAAAAGGATTCATAAACCATTTTTTTATAAATGCTTAACTTATTAAAAAGCAGGCAAACTTTAAGAGTTTGTCTGAATGCGGTATCCAGCACATAAAACCCTCTGCCCGGAATGGAGGTAAGGACACCTATATTTTTTAAATTTTTATAGGCTTTTTCTACGGTATCCCTTGAAATTTCCAGTTCATTGCTGATGTCACAAATGGAAGGGAGAATATCGTCCTTATGCATATAACCTGCCTCTATAGCCGACAATATAGAATTAGTGAGCTGAATGTATTTCGGCGTTGCCGAATATTCATTAATACTGATGTATTTATAGGATTCCGTTAACTTCATAATATCTGGTTAGAATTATAAGGTTAAATTTAGCGTGTCTTTCCTGAAAGAATGAGCACGAGCGTCTCAAAAAGCCACGCTAATCGTATCAAATCCCTAAAAACAACCTTGAGGATAACAATAGTTAAGCTTCGGGATGGGGATTGTGGTGTTGCATTTTCTTGTATTCAGTTGGGGATAGACCAAACTCCGCTTTAAAGCATTTTCTGAAATGGTTGCTGTCTGCGAACCCGACGATGAAGGCGACTTCATTCACATTAAATTTCTGTTCCTGCAACAATTGCCTGGCCCGTTTTAACCTTATTTCCCGGATCACCTCTGCAATACTCAGGCCCGTCATTCCTTTAACTTTACGATAAAGGTTCGCTCTGCTGGCGCCTACCTCATTACAGATCTCATCTATACTTAAGTCGGGGCTGGACAAACGCTCTTCAATATACAGCAGCATTCTCTTTAAAAGTTTTTCGTCGGGTGATGGAGGAACATCCTTCTGTTCATTTAAAGGAATTTCCTGCCGGTATTTTTCTTTTAAGCGCGCTCTTACGATCAGCACGTTTTTAATCCTTGCCGCCAGGAAGGTCAGACTAAAAGGTTTAATGATATAATCTTCAGCACCTGTTTCGATGCCCTCAATCTTATCCTGCTCATGTGATCTGGCTGTCAGCAATATCACAGGAATATGGCCTGTTCTGAGATCAGATTTCAACTGTTTACAAAATTCAAACCCATTCATTTCCGGCATCATTACATCAGAAAGAACCAGATCTGGAAGTTCCTGAGCCGCGATCTGTAAACCTTGCAGTCCGTTTCCGGCTTCCAGAATGTTATAAAAACTTTCAAAATACGCTACCAGGTATTTCCTTAGCTCAACGTTGTCCTCTACTATGAGCAGAACAGGCACTTTATGGTTAACCAGAACCGGCTTTTCCGGTATACCGGGAGCTGTTGTTTCCAGCGTTTCGTTCAGAACAGGTAAAGTCTCTGTTCGCTCGGTTTCGACAGCTATTTCTGCAAGACCATTTGCCGGCGGTTCTACAATATTTGCTGGCAGTTCTACAATAAAGGAGGTTTCCAGGTTGCCACTTTCATTTTTACTGTTTACCTGAATTGTTCCGCCATGAAGCTCTACCAGTCCTTTACTGAAAGCCAGGCCCAACCCCGTTCCTCCGGCACGATTCTCTGAACCTTGCTGAAAGGGCTGAAATATTTTTTCCACTTCTTCGTCCCGGATTAAAGAACCTGAATTGATGACTTCTATCACGGCGGTCTGATCTGTATCCAGCTTTCTAACGCTAAACCTAACTTTAATCCATCCCGAGGCGGGTGTAAATTTCAGGGCATTGGAGAGCAGATTTGCAATAACCTTATCGAGCTTATCCTCGTCATAAAAACAATAAAACGAATCTGCCGCATGTACAAACTCCAGTTTTAAATTCTTTGCCTCCACCAATGGTTCAAAACGCGTAATCGTATTTCGAAGGAACTCAACCAGGTTTCCGTTTCTGAGATTCAGCACCGCATTTCCGGTTTCCAGTTTCCTGAAATCTAACAGTTGGTTAATGAGCTTTAACAACCTGTCCCCGTTGGATTTCATCGTCATGATTTGCGAGACGGCGAAGCGGTTATCCGAGAACATTTGGGCAAGTCGTTCTATGGGAGCAAGAATTAAGGTCAGCGGGGTTTTTATTTCATGAGAAATATAGGTAAAAAACTGCAGTTTACTTTG
>CBFGNP010000616.1:0-3339 GCA_965650095.1 uncultured Pedobacter sp.
TATTTTTATCTGGTCTGCCAGCGCTATAAATGAAGCTTTTTTTAAGCATCTTCCAGACATGCATGAAATATTTGTACAGGGAAAATCACTGTACAATACAGGGAGTGAAAAAGACTTCATTAGTGATGCCTATCAGCAGTGTACAAACATCTCGATAGACTTTGCCATTATGGAAAAAGCGGACAATGTTTATGTATTGCCGGCCGACTTTGGCTGGTCTGACTTGGGTACCTGGGCATCCATTTATGATATTGCCGCGCATGATTATGTAGGTAATGCCGTTATCCCCGCAGAGCAGGTCATGATGTTCGACTCCTCAAACTGCATGGTAAATGTCCCGAAGGATAAACTGGTGATCTTACAGGGCCTGCACGATTATATTGTTGTAGAGTCGAACAATACCTTACTGATCTGTCCGAGATCGGAAGAACAAAGCATTAAGCAGGTGGTAGCCGATGTAAAAGCCAGATTCGGAACAAGGTTCATTTAATTTCCATCCGGTCTGCCCTACAACATCCGGATCTGGTTTATGCCAGATCCGGATGTCTTTTTTTAAACCCATTATACATTTTTTGTTTTTACCCATGAGTAAGTTTTTATATGGAATTGACTTTGGAACAACCAATTCCGCCCTGTCAATCTACGATGAAGAAAAAAAGGAAATTACCGACACCATTATCGTTCCTTCCATCCTGTACTTTCCAATGGAACAAAGTGCCGCTGAACCCTTGAAATATGTGGTAGGCGATGAAGCGATTGCTGCTTATCTGAGTGATGGCATGCAGGGCCGGTTCATGAAATCCATAAAGCGTATCCTTCCAAGGAGCAGTTTTATCGAAACGAGGATTCATCATAAAAGATTCAATGCATCTGATCTGGTTACCCTCATATTAAAGGAACTGAAATCGAGAGCTGATAGGATCACCGGATATGATTGTCGAAAGGCAGTTATTGGCAGGCCCGTATTTTTTGATGATGACAGCACAGCTAAAGATGCACTTGCTCAAAAAAGATTAAGCAAAGCAGCAGAAAATGCCGGTTTTGATGAACTGCGCTTTCAGTTTGAACCTATAGGCGCAGCTTTTGCCTATGAAAAGACCATCGCTAAAAAAGAGAAGGTGCTGGTGGCTGATTTAGGCGGTGGAACGACAGACTTTACTTATCTGGAACTGGACCCGACCAAGGCAGGCAGTAAGGACCGCAGAAAAGACATCATCGCCACCGGTGGTATCTATATTGGCGGTGACAGCTTTGATTCGGCGTTTATGTGGGAAAAGGGTACGCCCTATTTTGGAAAAAATACCCTATACGAAGCCGCGCCTGGAAAAATGCTCAAAGTACCGGTATCGCTTTTCGCAAATATCTGTTCCTGGGAACAAATGAATTTTTTTAACGGCCAGAAGGTAAAGAATGATATCCAGACTTACTACCATTATGCTAAACAGGACAGAAGCTTTAAAAACCTGATCACGCTCACGGATTATAACCTCGGCTATTCCGTATTCCAGGCGATAGAGAAAACAAAGATCGACCTATCTAAACAGGCGTATTCCCCCTTTAAGTATTCAAAAATGGGGATAGAGATCGATGAAGAAATTGCCATAGACCAGTATGAAACGATCATTGCAAAGGATATCGCAAAAATCGGCCGTTACCTCGACGAGTTTCTATCCCAGCATCAGACCAAGCCTGAAGAGATAAACAGCTTGTTTTTAACCGGTGGAACTTCGATGGTTTCGGCAGTTAAGCACTTGTTCCAAATCCGGTTTCCGGACGCACCGATTCATACGGGCGATAACTTCATGAGCGTGGCGAAAGGCCTTGCTTATAGCGGTTACTTATTTGAGGAACAAACTAGTTAACCGGTAGCGGTTACTTAGCTATTGACGTTGCCTGATGGCTTCATACAATATGACCCCTGCTGATACAGACACATTGAGTGAACTGATCTCTCCTATCATCGGGATCTTGGCCAGATGATTTGCCATACGCATAATCTCATTAGAGATTCCTTCGTCTTCTGAGCCCATTACAATTGCTGTTGGCGCGGTATAATCGGGTGCATAGATCAAATCGTTGGTTTTCTCCGTACAGGCAACAATTTGCAAACCGCATTCCTGTAAATATAATGCAGTTTTATGCAGGCTTTGATGTCTGCAGACCGGGATGCTAAATAAAGCTCCAGCGGAGGTCTTAATTGCATCTGCATTGATCTGCGCTGAATTTTTTGACGGGACGATCAATGCATGTACACCTGCGCAGGCAGCTGTTCTGGCAATGCCCCCCATATTCCTGACATCGGTAACCCCGTCAAGTATCAATACCAAAGGCGTCTCTCCTTTTTCATAAATCAAGGGTATCAGGTCTTCAATTTTCTGAAAGGCAATGGCTGAAATCACCGCAATTACACCCTGGTGGTTCTTTTGCGTCATCCGGTTTAGTTTCTCAACCGGCACATTATGAACCGGGATGTCCGTACCTTTTAACAAGGCTTTTAATTCTAAGATGAGCTCACCGGTCAGCCCGCGCTGTATATAAATGCTTTCCACATCTTTTCCGGCTTTAATCGCCTCTATTACAGCACGTATACCAAATACGAATTCATTATTTTCTTTAGGCCGGGAAGGTCTTCTGGAATTTTCCATTGTAATTAAATTGAGGCGCAAAAATAGACATTCTTTTCCACATAGTTTTGTTAGCAAAAACCAAAAATTTACCAAGGCGATGCTGCAATGAAGGTATTGAGGAATGTCTAAATGTGAGTAAAGAAATACCAAAAGGACTTATTTTTTGTATAATTTTGTGGTCATGAGTAACGATCAACCGTCCCAGGGACAAGATAAGGCAAACTTCAGTGCAAGAAAAAACAGGCTGAGCAATACGATGAGCACTATGGGCAGGATCCCCCCTCAAGCCATTGACCTGGAGGAAGCGATTTTGGGTGCGCTAATGCTTGAAAAAGACGCTTTATCTACCGTTATCGATATTCTTAAGCCGGAAATGTTTTATCACGAAGCCCATAAAAAGATCTTCGAAGCGATCCAGGGGCTTTTCCAAAAGTCTAAGCCGGTTGATATTTTGACGGTCACTTCAGAACTGCGCACACTGGGACTGCTGGAAATGATCGGCGGAGCTTATTACATTACCAATCTTACAAATAGAGTTGCCTCCGCAGCGAATATAGAATTTCATGCACGTATTGTTTCGCAAAAATACATACAGCGCGAACTGATCAGGATCTCTTCAGAGATCATACAGAATGCATACGAAGATACCACTGATATTTTCGATTTGCTTGACCATGCAGAAAAGAACCTTTTTGACATCGCCCAGAATAAC
>CBFGNP010000617.1:0-3334 GCA_965650095.1 uncultured Pedobacter sp.
CTGCATTCCTGTTCCAGTACCCGTGAAACGGCCTCAATTCCGGCATCTCTGAGCTTCTGCATCCCTTTACCATCCACACTTTCGAAAGGATCTTTATTGCCGATAACTACTTTTTTTACCCGATGTCTGATGAGCAAATCGGCACAAGGAGGGGTTTTTCCGAAATGGGCACAGGGTTCGAGACTAACATAAGCCGTTGCACTAGTCAGCAGCACGGCAGCCTGATCTCCATATTTTTCGATCACATCCTTTACCGCATTTACTTCGGCATGGGCCTCACCAAACTGAGCATGATACCCCTCACCAATGATTTTATCTCCGCTAACAATCACGCAACCTACAAGCGGATTTGGGCTTACGCTGCCCATTCCCATCATGGCCAGTTCAAGGCACCTTCGCATATATAACTCGTCTGTCATCATCGCAAAAGTAAGGTTTTTTGATTTACGAATAGAGATTTACGATTGCATTAAAAAAGCCTATTTTTACCAGATGAAATTAAAGGATCTGGCGGGACGTTTTGCTGATCATCTGGGCAAAATGTATGGTGCGGAAGAGGCGCATGCGATTTTTTTAGTTGCAATTGGCAGCGTACTCCAATACAACAGAGCCGATTACCTGCTAAAAAAAGAGGAAAGGATGGAGGAAGGACAGGTCATGCGGCTTCAACATATGCTGACTGAATTACAAAGCGGAAAACCGGTTCAATACGTTATTGGGGAAACATTTTTTTATGGCTTGCCTTTTAAAGTCAGCCCGTCCGTGTTGATCCCCAGACCCGAAACGGAAGAACTTGTAGAATGGGTGATGGAAAGCAGTGCCCTTGCAGCTGTTACCGGGTCCCAACTGCGCATTATTGACATTGGAACAGGCAGCGGTTGTATCGCTGTATCCATAAAAAAGAACCTGCCCGCAAGTCAGGTATCTGCACTGGATATATCTGCAGCTGCAATTGATGTTGCCTCAGCTAACGCTACTTTAAATCAAGTAGATATCCATTTTATTGAAGCAGATATCAGGAATTTTGTCACCCAGGAGAAATTCGATGTGATGGTGAGCAATCCTCCATACATCAGGCTTCAGGAGAAGGAAGAGATGGAAGACCATGTACTGGACCACGAGCCGCATTTAGCGCTATTTGTCCCAGATGAAAGCCCTTTGGTATTTTACGAATCTATTGCAGATTTTGCATGGGCAAGCTTAGGCGATTTCGGTCTGTTGTTCTTCGAGATCAATGCAGATCTTGCTAAGGAGACGGTGGACATGTTAGCTGCGAAAGCATTCATTAACATAGAATTAAGAAAAGACATGCAGGGAAAAGACAGGATGGTAAAATGTCAGCGCGCCAGCACCTAACTTCTTGAATGAAACTCGGTGATTACACCTTTTAAATAATCCCTATCCAGATGTGTATAGATCTCTGTGGTGGTTATGCTGGAATGACCGAGCATTTCCTGTACCGCCCTTAGATCAGCTCCGCCTTCGATGAGGTGCGTAGCAAAGGAATGGCGGAAGGTATGGGGACTAATGCTTTTCTTTAATCCGGATTTCGCGGCTAGTGTCTTAATCGTCGTGAAAACTGAGATACGCGACAAACGCGTACCTCCGCGGTTAAGAAAAATGTAATCTTCAAAGCCCTTTTTGATGGGAATATGTACCCTGGTTTCCTGCAGATAGATATTGATGTATTTCAGGGCGGTGTTTCCAATGGGCACAAGGCGCTCTTTATTTCCTTTCCCTCTGACGCGGATGAACTCGTTTTCTTCAAATACATCGGATATCTTAAGATCCAGGAGCTCTGACACCCTTAGTCCGCATCCATATAATGTTTCCAGAATGGCTTTATTGCGCATCCCTTCCGGCTTCGACGCGTCGATCACCTCGATCATCCCATTGATCTCATGGATATCAAGAGTATCCGGCAGGTGCCGCGCAAGTCTTGGTGTTTCGAGCAGGGCGGCCGGATCGGTACTGATCAGCTCCTCCAGCATCAGGAAGCTAAAAAAAGATTTAAGTCCTGAAATGACTCTGGCCTGGGTACTGGGCAACATTCCCAGTTCGCTTATCCAGGTGATGAAGTGCTTAAGGTCTGTACTGCTGATGTCTTTTACCTGTGGCGTTTGTCCGGCTGACTCAAAATACTGGAACAACTTATTTAGATCGCCCAGATAGGCCTCAATGGAGTTACCAGAGAGCGAACGCTCTAATTTGAGATAGGTTCTGAATGACTGCAGATAGGGGTTATTAATCACAAAAAAAATTTTATACTCTAAGTTTTAAAGGCTAAGTTTGAAAGGATGAAGATACAAATTATTAACGGCCCAAACCTAAACCTATTAGGTGTCCGTGAGCCGGGTATTTACGGAAGCCAGGGCTTTGATGACTATATCAAAGAGCTGCGCGAGCTATACAGCATTCTTGAAATCGATTATTTTCAAAGTAATGTGGAGGGGGAGCTGATCAATAAATTACATGAAGTGGGCTTTAGCTATGACGGGATTGTGATCAACGCAGGGGGCTATACCCATACATCGGTGGCAATTGCTGATGCCATTGCCGCGATTAAAACTCCCGTAGTAGAGGTTCATATCTCTAATATTTATGCACGTGAAGAATACAGACATGTATCACTTACAGGAAAGAACTGTAAGGGCGTGCTGACCGGATTTGGAATGGACGGTTACCGGCTGGCCATTGAGAGTTTATTAAAGGGTTAAAAATGGTGAAGATCCGGACTTATTTACTAACTGCGGGCTGTATGGCTTTCGGCTTTAGTGCCCTGGCCCAGTCGGACGTTACCGAAAAAGAGATTGCTGAGCATGTTTCGTTTCTGGCTTCACCAAAGATGGCAGGCCGCTTCCCCGGAACAAAAGAAAATAAAAAGGTGGTTCGCTACCTGATTAAAAACTTCAAACAGGCGGGTATTACGTCATTCGGGGACAGTTACATACAGAATTTCAAGGCTAAAATAAGGGTTAAAAAAGGGGTAACTGATACACCCATTGTTGAAACACAGAATGTGATCGGCTTTATTGAAGGTACTGATCCGGTGTTAAAGCATGAATTTATTGTGCTGGGCGCACATTACGACCATTTGGGAATGGGCGGGCCATCCTCTAAGAAGCCGGATACTGTTGGAATACATCTGGGGGCAGATGATAATGCAAGTGGAACAGCTGCTTTACTCGAGATCGGTGAAATGCTGGCTGCCAACAGAAAAGATTTAAAGCGCAGCGTGCTTTTAATTGCATTTGGTGCTGAAGAACAAGGCTTACTGGGCTCAAAGTATTTTGTTGAGCATCCGGTTGTCCCTTTAACCGCCATTAAACTGATG
>CBFGNP010000618.1:0-3316 GCA_965650095.1 uncultured Pedobacter sp.
CAACCGGTTGTCCGTCCGGATTTGCCTGTCCTTCCGGTACGCCGCCTTTCAGTTGTACATACCTGAAACCCGTATACATAAACCTGGGTCTCCAGGTCTCGATGCCATCACCTTTTAGAATATATTGAAAGTAGGTGGGGCTCCCGGTTGCTTTTGATTTACTGAACCATCTTCCTTTAACAGCTCGGCCGGACTTAGTTTTATGGTATCACCCTTCTTACCTTTTACTTTTAATTCAACAATACCTGAAGCATTCTGCCCCATATCGTAAACCCACTCTGCTCCGGCGACCGGCTTAACAGACCTGGCGGTAAAGTGATCAAAGACTTTAAGCGGTTCAGCCTTTTGAGCAGTTAGCGCAGGGCCATTTGTCAATACTGGGATTTTCCAGCCTTTTGCATTAAAACCTGCTCTGTCCCAGCCCTGCTGTTCCAGCCTGGCATCATAATCCTCTCCGCCATAAATGCTGGAGAAAGTTATTGCTGAAGCAGAACTGCGCCATGACTGGTCACTGATCACATTAGCCTCAGTACCATCTTGATACTTAATATGCAAACGGCAGATCATTTTAGGATAACCGAAAGCCGCCCTCAGCTTCTTATAACGTCCCTTGATGGGCGGTATGTAATAAAACCCATTGCCCAGCATCACCCCAAGGGCATTGTTGCCTTTTTTAAGCTGTCCGGTCAGGTCAAAGGCCACATACAAAGCCTCTTTGTCATATTTCGTCCAGCCTGCATCCAAAAAGTTATCGCCTACTTTCGCTCCGTTCAGATGGAATTCGAAATGCCCCAGCCCTGAGATATACATGGTAGCCTGCTTTACCACTTTCGTTATGTTAAAATCCTTCCGTAAAAGCGGCAGTACATCGTTACCTGTTGCTTTATCTTTTTTTGTATCGAGTGGTAAAATGGTCACCAACGAATCGGCCAGCGTCTCATAAGCGATCCACCGGGCGTTTTTCCAATCGGCCACTTTTAAAAGTCCCATCTGCCATTTAGCAGGAGCTGCCCAGGCGGAGACATTTCCTTTATTGTCCCATACCTTTACTTTCCAGTAATAAGTTTTCCCTGCTATCAGGGTCTTTCCTTTATAACTTATTTGTAAGGACCTGTCCGTTTCTACTTTTTTGGAATCCCAGACATTTCCTATATTTTTGGTTAAAGAAGCCGGGTTATCGGCGACAAGAACCTGATAAGCCCTTTGTGCTACATTCTTTTGTGCCGAGGCAATTTTCCAGCTTAGTGCCGGAGAAGCAGCCTCGATTCCAAGCGGATTATTTCTATATTCGCAACGCAGTTCATTCACGTTTAAATCTTGTGCATGAACCGTAAATGTTAGGAGAATTAGACCAAGAAATTGTAGTAGTTTGCTCATTCTGTTTATAAGATTAATACCTGTTGTAACTAAATTAATTTTTTAGCTTAAAGATCAACAAGGTATCGGTTTATAAATGGTTGATAATTCAAATATAAATATTTATTTCAGATATGAAAGTATATATTTAGCTAAGTTTTATGCACATTTGAAAGGAAAAGGAACAAAAAGCATTTAGTATGTTTGCTAACTAAACAATTACGAATTCGTTTTTATGAAGGAAAAAGAAATGAAATACCAGGCCCCTGCGCTGGATAAAGGCCTGGATATTCTGGAATACCTCTCTTCTCAGTCTATCCCGCTTTCTCAGACAGAGATCGCCACCGGTATAGATAAAAGTCCGAACGAGATTTACCGGATGTTAATGAGCCTGGAAAGCCGCGGATATATTTTGCGGGATGAGGTTTCAGGCAAATACAGACTTTCCTTAAAACTATTTCATCTTGCCCACCGTCACTCTCCCGTTGATGAATTGCGAAAAGCGGCTCAATATCCATTGGAAGAGCTGGCCAATACGGTCATGCAGTCCTGCCATCTCAGTATATTATATATGAACCAGGTGATGGTGATCATCCATGCAAAAAGTCCGGGACCAATAGCATTGTCTATAGAGGAAGGAAACCTGTTTCCTTTACCTTTAACGGCATCCGGGAAGGTGTTGCTGGCCTACATGCCTGATGATGAGCGGGAGATCGCACTAAATGGAAATGATATATATCAGGCTTATCCAGATAAGGAAAAGAAGAAATTTCACCAATCACTGAAGGAAATACAAGCAAAAGGCGGCTATATAAGGACCAGTGATCTTGCGGCCGGGGTAATAGATGTTTCTGTGCCTATCGGAAAAGAGAGTACCGGAATTATAGCGTGTCTGACCATTTCCAGCCTTACCGCTTTAAATGTAAATAAGGATGTTGACAATGAGGAAATTCTGGCTGAGGCCATGAAATGTGCAAGAAAGATCGAGGAACGAATCGGGATCGTCGCGCTTTAATTACCGGAATAAAATTCAATTAGTATTGGCCGGAAAATGACAAGGGGGTATTTAATTCCGACTTAATAACATCAAGGATCATATTGTTCTTTATCACATATAAATAAAGTCGGTATCCGGCAGGATGATGAGGTATTTTAAGTTTTATACTTGGTCCATCCGCGATATATTGTATAGAGACCGGGTGCTTAAAACGGTCTACTTTCGCCAGTCGCCATTCGAATTTTAATCCGTTCCGCCAGTCATACGCCAAGATCCATTTACTATTCCTTTTAATGAGCGCGTGGTAGCTCAGCTGTTCGCCTTCATTTGTTGCCAATGCCGGCTTAAGGATTTTAACCTGTGGCACCGGAACAGGCAGAGGCCTATTGCCCCATAGGTGGGCGAGTTGTAAAAACGAGTATTTTTCCCTTCCATCATAATCTTTTATACCATTTAGTCTGATCTGATCTACCTTATTTTCATCCTGCCAGTTGGCGATAAATGCACCCAACTTCGAATCATGAAACTGTTGATAAACCGGGACATCTACGTCGCTGTAAAAGTAGGGTACTTGCAATTTAGCCATTGTAGCAATTAATTGATCTGTCCGGGTCGTACTGTCGGCAACAAGACCATAGGCATCAATCTGTGGAATTGACTTTCTTAACCGCTCAATTGTGGCACTCAGGGTCTCCGAAACTTCAACATCCACAGTAACAAATCTATTGGGGTCTGCCTGTTTAATAGCGCCAACCAGGTTTTTAAGCCACAATATATAGGCATCCTGCTGGTACAGCAATTCTGGCTTATAATAATAGAGGCTAAGTTTTTGAAGCACTGCATTGCCGATATTCCAGGAACGGATATTCTTTTCATCTTTAAGATGCTCAACCGAATTTAATATCTTTTTCTGTAATTTTTCCAATTGCTGCCGGTCATCTGCAAAATCGAGTTCGTCAGAAA
>CBFGNP010000619.1:0-3314 GCA_965650095.1 uncultured Pedobacter sp.
AACAGAGCAGAAGATCAAAGAAGAAACAAAAGCCACCATCAGGTGCGTGCCCTTAAACAATAAAATGGAAGATGGGGTTTGTATCTACTCTGGTAAACCGTCTATACAACGTGTGTTATTTGCACGGGCTTATTAATTGATCATGAATAAGGATAACTATAGTAAAATTTTAAATGAGTTTGAAAGCAAGGCTTCACTAAAGCAGGCGATTTACAGGAATACGACAGAAGTTTTCGCATTGCTAAAAAAGCAGCTTTTTAAGGTGGCTGCAAGACTCCAGAATGATTATAGTGCCAAAGATCCTTCTGTTGAGGTTCATTTCAAAGAAAACAGCAAGTTTGAAGCGGAACTGAAATTCTCCGGCGATATGTTAATGGTATCCATGCACAGTAATGTCTTTACTTTTGATAAATCCTCCTCCATGTGCCAAACCAAATACATCAAGGAAGATGAATCATTGGCTTATTGCGGGGCAATTTATATTCACAACTTCCTTGCAGATTCGGTTAAGTACAACCGGCTGTCGGATGAAGGCTCATTAATTGCACGGATCCTGGTCAATAAAGACATGCATTTTATAGTGGAGGGAGAGGGGGCTATGGATTTTTTATATCAGGATATGGCGAGAAACATCGTTACAGAAGAGAAACTCACAGACATCATTGAAAGATCAATTCTATTTTGTCTGAATGCCGACCTTGTCCTGCCGCCCTTTTCAGAGATAAAAGACGTAACTTTAAATCAAAAACAGAGTATGCTGGCAGCCAGTGGTTACCCAACAAGTAAAAACCTGGGCTATCAGTTTAAAGCAGAAATAGCGCAAAATAAAGACATATGAAGTTTGCAACGAAAGCAATACATGCAGGACAGGAACCCGACCCTACAACAGGAGCGGTAATGACGCCAATTTATCAAACCTCTACCTATTGGCAAAAGTCTCCCGGCGATCATAAAGGCTTTGAATATTCCAGAGGTACAAACCCAACCCGTGTAGCATTGGAAGCCTGTTTAGCGGCGCTTGAAAATGCAAGCCATGGGCTGGCATTTTCAAGCGGCATGGGCGCAACTGATGCAGTGATGAAATTACTGACTCCCGGGGATGAGGTCATTACCGGTAATGACCTCTACGGTGGCTCTTACCGCATTTTCACCAAAGTTTACGCAAAGTATGGCATAAAATTTCATTTTCTGGATCTTTCGAAGCCAGAAAATATCCTGCCTTATATCAACGAGAAAACCAAACTGGTCTGGATCGAGACACCTACCAATCCAACCATGCAGATTGTTGACATTGAGGGAATAGCCAACATTACAAAAGAACGCAATTTACTGCTAACGGTAGATAACACCTTCGCTTCCCCTTATCTGCAAAATCCGATAGACCTGGGAGCCGACATTGTGATGCACTCTGTTACTAAATATATTGGGGGGCACTCTGATGTGGTGATGGGTGCACTGCTTGTTAATGATACCCAGCTTTATAAAGACCTGTGGTTTATTTACAATGCCTGTGGTGCCACTCCGGGTCCGCAAGACGCATTTTTAGTACTTAGAGGGCTTAAAACGCTGCATCTCCGGATGAAAGCGCACTGCGAGAATGGCGCCGCAGTTGCTCATTTTCTCAAAAAACATCCAAAAGTGGATAAAATATACTGGCCTGGATTCGAAGATCATCCGAACCACGATATTGCAAAAAAGCAAATGCGTGATTTCGGAGGAATGGTATCGTTCACTTTGAAAGATGCCGGTTTGGAAGAAACTTTTAAAGTGGCTGCTTCGTTCAAGGTCTTTACGCTTGCCGAATCATTGGGTGGAGTAGAATCGTTGATCAACCATCCCGTATCCATGACCCATGGTTCCATTCCTAAGGAAGAGCGTGAGAAAGTAGGGGTTACGGATAACCTGCTGCGCTTAAGCGTTGGTGTAGAGGATATTGATGATCTGATCGCTGATCTGGAACAGGCACTTAAGTAAGCGGGTTTGGAATTTTTAGAACTTAAGAACTTTCTGGATATTAAGGTCGACCAGTATAACAGGCCCGACTTCATACCAAATGATCCTATTTGTATTCCACACCGGTTTTCTAAAAAACAGGATATTGAAATTGCCGCATTCTTTGCGGCAATTTTAGCTTGGGGACAGCGTAAAACCATTATCAATAAATGCACTGAACTGTTTGAGCGCATGGACAATGATCCGCATAACTTTATGCTGCAACATGGTGATGAGGACCTGAAAAGACTTCTTGGATTCAAGCACAGGACTTTTAATGATACAGACCTCCTGTATTTCGTCTCTTTCTTTAATCAGCATTATCAGCAGTTTGATAGTCTGGAATCTGCTTTTCTGCCACCTGGAGATCTGTTTCAGACGGATTTTCTGTCCGATCAGATTCTGGGAAATTACAAGGCTTACGCCTCTTCCAGCTGTATGCTTTCAGAACTCAGCCAGCAGGAGCCTATGATCGAAAGGTCGCTCAATTACTTCAGGTCGTATTTTTTCTCTCTGCCGGATTACCCCCAGAGAACCATCAAGCATGTTTCTTCGCCGATGCAGAAGTCTACCTGCAAACGCCTGAATATGTTTTTAAGATGGATGGTGCGCGCTGATCAGAAAGGCGTTGATTTTGGGATTTGGAAGACCATCAAACCGGCAGACCTGATCTGTCCCTGTGACGTTCATGTAGATCGGGTGGCGCGTAGACTAGGCCTGATTGAAAGAAAGCAAACGGATTGGCGTACAGCAGTCGAGCTGACCGCAAGGTTGCTGGAGTTAGATCCTTTAGATCCGGTTAAATATGATTTTGCGTTATTTGGTCTCGGAGTAGAGGAGAAGTTTTAATATCTTTAACCGCTATGATCACTTTTAAAGCAGAAATAGAACGTTTTGCGAATATGGGCGAAAAGTCGGGATGGACTTATGTCTTCGTTCCCCAGGCAATTGCCAATCAGATCAAACCGGATTTCAGGAAGAGTTTCCGCGTAAAGGGTCGGTTAGACACAGTAACTATAGAAGGAGTATCATTGGTCCCAATGGGCGAAGGCAACTTCATTATGGCCTTAAACGGCGATCTCCGTAAAAAGCTAAAAAAGCAATTGGGTGCAGTGCTGGAAATGCAGCTGGAAGAAGACAGCACCTTCAAGATCGAAATGCCCGATGATCTGGAAGTCTGCCTGTCAGATGAACCGCATTTGCTCAAAAACTTTTTAAAACAGCCTAAGTCTCACCGCAACTGGTATATCAACTGGGTCAATACCGCTATATCTGAGGCCACGAGAACCAAAAGAATTGTATAGATTGTAAATGCGATGGAT
>CBFGNP010000620.1:0-3314 GCA_965650095.1 uncultured Pedobacter sp.
CGTGAATTTACCCAAAAGATGCTTAAGCCAGACCGCGCTACCTTTGTAGGGACAGGAAAGCTGGAAGAAATACAGGCTTATGTGAAGTCGGAAGAGATAGACATGGTTGTTTTTGATGATGAACTGTCACCATCACAACTGAGGAACATTGAAAGGGAACTGCAGGTAAAGGTCCTTGACCGGAGTAACCTGATTCTTGATATTTTTGCCGGCCGGGCACAAACTGCACAAGCAAAAACACAGGTGGAGCTGGCGCAGCTTCAATATTTATTGCCGCGCTTAACCCGTTTGTGGACCCACCTGGAACGTCAGAAAGGTGGTATCGGAATGCGCGGACCGGGTGAGACCCAGATTGAGAGTGACCGTAGGATGATCCTTGAAAAGATCGGCCTGTTGAAAAGTCGCCTGAAACTGATCGACAAGCAGAATGAAACACAGCGCAAGAACCGCGGTCAGCTGATCCGTGTGGCGCTGGTGGGTTATACCAACGTAGGGAAGTCTACCATCATGAATATGCTGTCTAAATCAGAGGTATTTGCCGAAAATAAGCTTTTTGCTACCTTGGATACCACCGTGCGAAAGGTGGTTATAGAAAACCTTCCTTTCCTCTTGTCTGACACGGTAGGGTTCATCAGAAAGCTGCCACATCACCTGGTGGAATGTTTTAAGTCGACCCTCGATGAAGTCCGTGAGGCGGATATCCTGATTCATGTAGTCGATGTTTCACATCCCAATTTCGAGGATCAGATCAATGTGGTGAACGAAACATTGAAAGATCTCGGCGCAAGAGATAAAGAGACCATCATGGTATTCAATAAAATTGACGCCTATGTGAGTCCCGAGCCAGATCATGAAGAAGAGGAACAGGTGATGCTTACGCTGGAGGATTTCAAAAAGAGCTGGATGGGATCAGAGAATGCACCTGCGATATTTATATCGGCACTGCACAAAGAGAATTTAGACGAATTTAAGCAATTATTATATGATAAGGTTGTCGCTTTACACACAGAACGTTATCCTTATGATAAGTTGTTATATTAATTGAAGAAAGGAACCATTATGGAAAGTAAACGTCAACAGAAATTTGCCGGGATCATACAAGAGGAGTTAGCTGCTATTTTTCAGCGGGAGGGAGCAGCGTATTTGCCGAATACCTTGGTGACCATTACCAAAGTGCGCGTTTCTCCGGATTTGGCTGTAGCGAAGGTTTATCTGAGCTTTTTTAATACAAATAACACAACTTTATCGGTAGCTGAAGTAAATTCACATGCCGGCGAGATCAGGTATAAACTGGGTGCGAGGATCCGTCATCAGGCACGGGTGATACCTACTTTAACCTTTTTTGTAGACGATACCAACGAATATGTGGAACACATGGATAAGCTGTTTGACAAAATCTCGAAGGACCGTAAAGAAAGTGGCGCAGAGGAGGAATAAAATGTGTAAATTAGTATATGGCAAAGATTCTCTTAGTATTTTTTGTTCTATCGGCATCTACACTTAAGGCTCAGCCTGTAATAAAAGGCGGACTGGAGGCCTTTGTTATTGCAAATCATGTCTATCCCATGTATTCCCTTCACAACTGCATACAGGGGACGGTAACCATCAGCTTCAAGCTAAATAAAAGTGGTGAAGTATATTATTCGAAGATCAGTTCGGGCATCGGTACCGATCTGGATGATGAGGCTTTAAGGCTCATCAGGATGAGCAGTGGCAAATGGATAATGCCGCAGCATCATGATACAACGGTATCACTAATTGCGCCCATAAAGTTCAGCTTGTCTGGTTATAACTGCGCCGATAAAAATCCGCAGGAGATTAAGCGGGCCATTCTGGCTTACAGATCTAACGAGGCACTTACCAGTTCTATTCTGAATTTCTATAAGAACAAGGAAAAAGGCACCTATAAAAAGGAAGAAGAGGCCAGGTTCATCGCTTTGAAGGACGAGCTGGGTTATGACGACGAGTACTTTCAGGAACGCATCAGAGATGGACTTAAAAAGCTGAAGCAAAAAGACAGACAGGGTGCTTGTGAAGACTTTTTGTTTGTAAAGCATATGGGCTCTGACCTGGCAGATGAAATGTTGTCGAAATACTGTAAATAACCTCTATACGATCATATTGATGGCAGGAGTGATGATACGGGCGTTTACGCTGGTAACCCGGCCTATGTATTCGCCGTCGACCTGAAAATGTGCTTTGTGCCTGGTTTTAATTTTGAGGCCACTGGTTTGAAAGGTCTCTATATTTTTGGGATTGAAGGGCAGATTCGTAAACCTTATTTTTAAGATCTCCATGACCGAATATTTTTTAACCAGGATGACTTCGAAAAGATCATCATCCAGCTGACCAACAGGATTGATCTTGACACCAGTTCCGTACATGGTTGCATTCGCAATAACGACCATCGCGGCCTCCGACCGGATGAGCTCACCTTTGATCTTAAATTCCACTTCCATTTTATGATGATTCCATAAGGCCTTCCAGGCTGCTTTGGCATAGCCCAGCATGCCGCGTTGGGGAAGATCATCAAACTTTTTAACGATATAGGCATTGAAGCCGATGTCTGCCAGGTGAATGCACAATTCGCCATTCACAAGAACCGCATGTATCTTTTTCGTACTGCCTTTTACCGCTACATCCAGCGCCTGCTGAATATCAAGAGGGATGCCAAGCTCTTTGGCCATGCCATTTGCTGAACCTGCCGGAATGATACCCATCGGTGTTTCGGTTTCGAGCAGACATTCAGCGACCATTTTCAGCGTCCCGTCTCCACCAACAGCAATTACCCGGTCGGCATTCGATGCTGCAATGATGTCTTTAAGCTTTTCTGTTGTACAATCCGGGGACAGCTCGTGAAGCTCAAATCTGGACCGATGGTCATTGAAATAAGCGGTAATGATCTGCCCGAAGTTTATTTCCCCACGTCCGGAGCCGGGGTTGATAATAAACAGTAGCTTTATATATGAGGCATTTTCTTCCATGGTATAATAGCAAAAACAACTGTTCTGTTGGTCTGTTTTAATTAGTAATGAATAAATCTGTTAGCGTAAAAGTATATCATGGGTATGGACACACACATAACTTAGTGGTATATGGACATGTATTCCGCTTTAAGGCGAGCGTTAATCAGGTATACAGCAATAATTTTTTTGTAAATATCTTTCACCTTTTAAAGCTGTTTATCCTTAAGCCTTATCCATTTATAAATGTCAGGTTGAAATTTAACGGCCAAACCGTTTCCGGTCATACCGCATACGACGGCTTTTTTAAATTTGAATGGAAAGCCGAGAAAAATGTAGCAGCTGGCTGGC
>CBFGNP010000621.1:0-3306 GCA_965650095.1 uncultured Pedobacter sp.
AATAGATGCTTTATTGTTCGGATCGCCGGAAGGTTCGGGGATGTACATCCCAGCTACTTTTCCTTTTAGCAGTGAAACCAGGTTGTTGGTGGTTACGCCTTCCAGTTGTCTGGCATTAAAAGTTTGCAGTGCACCAGTAATTTCACTGGCTTTCTTCGTGCTGTAACCCACTACCACCGCTTCCTGCAGCTGTGCAATAGCAACGTTTAAAACAATGTTAATTTCGCTATTATCGTTCTCCTCTACTACTTTTTCTATACGTTTACTCTGAAATCCGATAGAGCTGAATACGATGCGATAAGTTCCTGGTGTAAGATTCAGGGTGAAATAACCATTGGCATCCGTAATGGCCATGGTATTTGTTCCATCCACTTTTACGGATACATCAGGAATGGGTGCCTTGCCATCTGTTACCCTACCGCGGACTTTTTTTGGTGCTTCGGGACTATTGCTTCGCTCGCTTGCAGCCGACTTTGGTTTAATGATAACCGTTCTGTTCACAATGACAAAGGTTAAAGGCTGGTTGCTTAAAGTTTGCTGCAAGGCCTGGTCTACCGTTACATTTCTTAGCGAAAGATTTATTTTGGCTGGATTGCTTCGAAGCAGGTCTACCTTATAGAAAAAAGAATAGCCACTTTGTTGCTCGATCTTTTTAATAACGCTTTCCAGGCTTGCGTTTTTTTCACTCAAGCTAATGCTCTGGCTAAATGCTACTGCGTTTGCCTGGAAACTGATGATGAGTAAGCATATAATTAATTTCATGACCCTGAGTGTGTCTAAAATTTTATTCATATTTTTGTTTGGTTTAGTCGTGGCAATGCCGTTTCCCTTCTTAGAGATTCGCAAGCCCGATGTTGGGTTGATAATTTAATGTGGTCTTTCCCGATTTCATTTTTTATTTACCTGGAACTTAAGTCCGGGGGTGCTCGTAACACTTCCGGCTTTTTTTTTCAGGTAAAATCTGTTTTGTTATGATTTTACAATAAGCGTTCTCCCTTCTATTTTAAAGTTAATACCATTGGTTTCAAATATTTTCTGCAGATCAGTCAGACTCATGTTTCTTGGAACTCTGAAGTGAAAAAGATCAGTGGAGGGTTTACTTTCAAAGGTCACATCAACATTGTACCAGCGGGAAAGCTGCCTCATGATACTACCCAGATCTGCTTCATTGAACTGGAAATAGCCATTTTTCCAGGCTACGGTTTCCTCTGTATCAACGGTGTGAACGTTTAAGCTGTTGCTGCGTAACAAAGCTTGCTGCCCAGGTTTCAGCACATGGCCTTCGTCCGGAGTTCCAAAAACGGAAACCTGCACAGATCCTTCTAAAAGTGTCGTTTTTGTTGCACCTTCATCGGTATAACTGTTTACGTTGAAATGCGTCCCCAATACCTGGACTTCCTGTCTGTCTGTGGCTACAATAAAGGGATGTGCTTTGTCTTTTGCTACTTCAAAATAAGCCTCGCCCGACAATTCAACCCGGCGTTGTTTACCATTAAAAACGGCAGGATACTTTAACGAAGATGCGGCATTGAGCCATATTTTTGTGCCATCGGGCAAATTTACCTGATATTGCCCGCCACGCGGTGTCGCTATGGTATTGTAAGCTAAATGACCTGTGCTTTGATCTTTCTGGTCTTTTAATAGATCATAATCCAATTGCCCGTCCTGAGTTTTACGGATCACGATCCCCGTCTGGCGCGCAATTTCTCCTTCGGTGGCACTATCCAAAGTGATTACTTTTCCATTAGATAACGTTAATATCGCTTTATTTGTTCCCGGAGCAATATTAGCGACTCTTTCTGTATTCCGATCTGTAACCGGATTTCGAGAAGTATAAAAGTAAAGGGCCGCACTTAAGGCAATTGCGATCGAGGCTGCTGCGGCATAGCGGTACCAGCCGATTTTTTTAATTACAGGTTTGGTGTGTTGACCTAATATGTCGTTCAATATGCCTTCTGGATTATTGAGGGGACGCAGCTCAGCCATATTTATTGTATTCCAGGTACCATCAAGCATACCCGCAATTTGCGGATCTCCGGGGTTTGCTGCCAGGATGGAAAACAGTTCTGCGCGCTCGTCTTCGGTACAGGTGTCTTCTATATATCGCTGATATAAATGTTCTAATCTTACACTCATGGCTAGGATGTTTTATGCTCCTTTGTTATATAGACCCCCGGGAAAGCGGGGAGGAGTAATGGGAAACAAAAAAAAGATTAATTTCTTTCGGCAAGGAAAGACATCAGGATCACCATCACCGCAATGTCGGTATGGGTGCTTACATAATTGCGTAGAAAACGAAGCGCATGTTGCATGTGCGTTTTTACGGTAAGTTTGGAAATATTAAGCCGTTCGGCGACTTCTTCATATTTCAGCCCTTCCTGGTGACATAACTGATACACCAGTTTCTGCTGGTTAGGTAGTTTTTCAATAGCCTGGTTTAAAATCTTTTCAGAATCTTTAAAGATGATGTATTCTTCCGTATCGTTGTGGGTTTCCTTATAATCGGGCGCCATCATTTTATTGGTTCTTAGCTCCAATGCGAGTCTGCGTAAAACTTTTAAAGTGTGGTTGCGCGTTAATACACGCAGGTAAGCATCCAGGCTTTCGATGTCGGCTAGCTGCTCGCCCAGGTTCCAGAGTTTTACAAATACTTCTTGTGCAATCTCTTCGGCCAGGGACTCAGATTTAACTATTTTTGAAGCATAGGTATACACTTTCGGGCTGTAACGATAGAAAAAAATACTGAAAGCCTTGGTATTACCGGCTGACACCTGGTATAACAGTACTTTTTCATCATTAAAATCTGCTTCAAGCTTTGATTGCATCATGTTGTGCGGCAGACCTGCCTGGTCTGTATGTCGTTCCCAAAGTAAATATAAAAAAATAACCGCTCACCTCAAAGTCTGCCTTATTTTCTGTGTTCCATGTCATCTAATCCCCAGATCGCCATTGCATTCAAAACAGGCTGCAACTTTGCTCCTGCTGGGGTCAGCGAATAAATCACAAATGGAGGGACAACAGGTTCTGCGGTTCTTAGCACCAGGCCATCTTCCTGCAACTGCTTCAAATGCTGGATCAGCATTTTTTCTGTAATCTCGGGAATGGCACGCTTTAATTCGCTGTAGCGCTTCGGGCTATTTGAAAGATGGAACAAAATAATGGGCTTCCAGTATCCGCCAATTTTATTCATCACATAAGTAACAGGACAGCTGCTTATTGCGACACCTTTGTTGTAATTGCGGGTAGAGTTTTCCTTGATCGCTGTCATCGTTACATACTTTGGGGTAAGTACTTGCATAAAAGTAA
>CBFGNP010000622.1:0-3302 GCA_965650095.1 uncultured Pedobacter sp.
TAGCGCGCAGGTCCTCAGCCAGCAGCTTTATCCCAATTTCATCAACCTTTTCCACTGTATAAGAATACAGTCCGTCGTTATCAGTTTTAAGATTTATTCTGCCCTCCGGTTTTAAAAATGTCTTGTATTTATCTAAAAAGCCTGGAAACGTAAGGCGCTTCTTTTCACGGCTATCCTGGGGCTGGGGATCCGGAAAAGTAATCCAGATTTCATCTATTTCATTTTCACCAAAAAAATCCACGATGTCTTCAATCTGAATCCTCAAAAAGGCCAGATTGGCAATTCCTTCATCCATACCTGTACGTGCGCCTCTCCAAATCCTGTTTCCCTTAAGATCGACCCCGATAAAATTCTTTTCGGGAAACAGCCTGGCCAGACTAACCGCATATTCTCCTTTGCCACAGGCCAGTTCCAACACCACAGGATGCTCGTTTTTAAAATGTTGCGATGCCCATTTACCCTTCAGTTCCTTGCCGGCATCCAGCTGATAAACATTTGGGAAGGTATCTATTTCTGCAAACTTTCTTAATTTATCTTTACCCACTGCTTAATTTTTTATACAAACTTAGAGAAATTGTTTTTGAAAACAATTATCCATGGCTTCCACTTCATTGCATTAGCGTTTTAATACGTACTATTTCGTATTTTTGTACCTCTATTAAAGCATACGTGGAAAAAAACGCAAAAATATATGTTGCAGGACACCGGGGAATGGTCGGCTCTGCGATTTACCGTAAACTACAAAAGGAAGGTCATACCAATCTGATTGTCAGAACGTCAACAGAACTTGATTTACGCAATCAGGAGGCCGTTACCAGCTTCTTCGAGGCAGAACAACCCGATTATATTTTTCTGGCAGCCGCAAAAGTCGGAGGAATTGTTGCTAACAACACCTATCGGGCTGACTTTCTTTACGAAAACCTATGCATTCAAAATAATGTGATCCACCAGGCATATAAGACCGGTGCCAAGAAGCTAATGTTCCTTGGATCAAGCTGTATTTACCCTAAACTGGCTCCTCAGCCTTTAAAGGAAGAGTACCTGCTTACCGGCCTGCTCGAAGAAACAAATGAGCCTTACGCCATTGCAAAAATTGCCGGCATTAAACTGGCCGACGCTTATCGCGCCCAGTACAATTGCGACTTCATTTCTGTGATGCCTACCAATCTGTATGGCTATAACGACAATTACCATCCTCAAAATTCCCATGTATTACCGGCATTGATCCGAAAGTTTCACGAAGCCAAGATCAACCTAAGTCCGGAAGTTAACATCTGGGGTTCGGGTACGCCTATGCGGGAGTTCCTGTTTGCCGACGACCTGGCTGAAGCCTGCTACTTTTTGATGCAGAATTATAGCGAAGCCGGATTGATTAATATTGGGACAGGCAAAGATCTCACCATTAAAGAGCTGGCCTTATTGATTAAAAAAGTGGTAGGCTATGAAGGCGAGCTCAGTTTCGATAGCAGTAAGCCAGATGGTACGCCACGAAAATTAATGGATGTATCCAAGTTACATGCGCTTGGCTGGAGACATCAGGTTGAACTGGAAGAGGGCATTGAACTGGCTTATCAGGATTTTTTGGCGAAGCATAGTTAAAATTGATATATTTGCTGAAGAAAATAAACTTTGGCTATATGACATTAGTTCAATTGGAATACATTGTTGCGGTAGACACTTACCGAAGCTTTGTGGGGGCTGCCGAAAAGTGCTTTGTTACCCAGCCTACGTTGAGCATGCAGGTGCAAAAACTGGAAGAAATACTGGACATTAAGATATTTGATCGAAGCAAACAGCCGGTTGTGCCAACCGAAATTGGTGCCCAGATCATTGAACAGGCGCGGGTTGTATTGCAGGAAAGTCAGAAGATCAGAGAAATTATCAGCAACCAGCAACAGGGAATAGCCGGAGAACTTAAGGTGGGCATCATTCCTACTGTTGCTCCCTATCTTTTACCGAAGGTGATTGCAGCAATGATGGAGAAGTACCCCGATTTAAAGTTATTGATCTGGGAATATACTACTGAAGACATCATCCATCACTTAAAAACGGGCATATTGGACTGTGGGATTATGGCTACGCCACTGGGCGATAACGCGATAGAAGAACTTCCCCTCTATTACGAGAACTTTGTTACCTACATCAGCAGAAACAGCAAGCTACATAAAAAGAAAACTATAGACGCAGACGATCTGGAAGATGAAAACATCTGGCTGTTAAATGAAGGCCATTGTATGCGCTCACAGGTATTAAACATTTGCCGCTCAACCAAAGATAACCGGCTTCAGGGCCTAACCTACAATACCGGCAGCGTGGAAACACTGATCAGAATGGTTGACATGAATAGTGGCGCTACCCTTTTGCCAGAACTGGCTCTGGATGAACTCAGCAGCAAACAATTGAGTAAAGTAAGGCGTTTTAAATCGCCCGAGCCGGTAAGGGAGATTAGCCTGGCCACCCACAAAAATTTCATCAAGAAGAGGATGTTAAATGCCCTAAAGGAGGAGATAATGGCTGTTATCCCGAAGGCCATGAAGCAGAAAAAGAAGAAAGATGTTGTAGGGATATAAATTAGATAATCTGCTCCAGGGCTGCATTAGTTTAGCCGGAAGAGGCTAAAGAACGCTGAGGCCCTTTCCCAGACATCAAATTTATGAGTAAAAGACAAAAAGGCCCCTGCAGATTAAGTCTGCAGGGGCCTTTTATATGATTTATTCTGTGGATCAGGAAATAAAATTACGCTTTTTTGAAACGCTCAGCTACTGCATCCCAGTTCACTACATTCCAGAAAGCCGCGATGTAATCAGGGCGTCTGTTTTGATACTTCAGATAGTAAGCGTGTTCCCATACGTCCATGCCCAAAATCGGTGTACCTTTTACCTCAGCGATGTCCATTAAAGGATTATCCTGGTTTGGTGTAGAAGAAACCACTAATTTTTTATCAGCACCTACGCTTAACCACGCCCATCCAGAACCAAAACGTGTTGCACCGGCCTCAGCAAATTTAGTTTTGAAATCCGCAAAAGAACCAAATGCCGCGTTGATCGCTTCAGCAAGTTCCCCTTTAGGCTCACCGCCTTTGTTCGGACCTATAACTTCCCAGAACAAAGAGTGATTATAATGACCACCACCGTTGTTTCTTACTGCCGCAGGAAATTTCGAGATGCTTTTGATAATTTCTTCGATGCTTTGGCTCGCCTCTGGCTTGCCTTCCAGCGCTTTATTCAGATTGGTAACGTAAGCCTGGTGGTGTTTACCATGGTGGATTTCCATAGTCTGTTTATCGATATGCGGTTCTAATG
>CBFGNP010000623.1:0-3301 GCA_965650095.1 uncultured Pedobacter sp.
AACAGGGAAGGCCATAATAAATGGAGCAATGGCCACTTTATCCCCTAAAGTATCGGCGGTATTGTTATACAGAAGTTATGATAAAGATTACCATAACTTTTTTAGCAGTGCTGTGGGAGAGGGTGCAGAAACCAATAATGAAAGAGGTTGGTATGCTGGATTGAATTACTTATTACCAGGGCACTTAACCTGGTCGGTATACAGTGATTATTTCAGATTCCCCTGGCTGAAGTATCGGGTCGATTCCCCTTCCTCAGGGTATGAAATATTAAACCAGCTAAGCTATGCAAAGAGTAAAAGATTCAAAGCGGCTTTGCGATTTAAGCGGGAACAGAAGGAGCAAAATCCGGACGATGGCAGTGACGACAACCATTTGGACCAAGTGGTAAAACAGAATTACAGATTAGAATGGAACTGGAAGCTTAACCAGAAGTTTAACTTTCAGCAAAGAACAGAAATAGCTCAATATCAAAAGGGTATAAAACTTAAAGAAACAGGATACATGCTCTATCAGGACATTAGTTACAGCCCCAAACCTTCCAGGTTTTCAGGCAACCTGCGTCTTGCCTGGTTTAACACCCCTTCTTATAATAGTCGGATCTACGCTTATGAAGACGATGTGCTGAATGGATCCGGTTCGGGAGTATACGCTGGCAAAGGTTTTCGCACTTTTATAAACGCCAGATATAGCCCGGCAACAAAAATCGATATCTGGCTCAGATGCGCGACTTTCATTTACCTGGGTGCAATAACAATAGGCTCCGGACTGGACGAAATCGAAGGCAACGCAAAAACAGAGGTTAAAGTTCAGCTAAGGTACCAGTTTCCATGAAAACAGCGATATTCCCCTATCAACATGAGCTTGTTTTCGCAAGAATACTGATTCCGTTTACCCTGGGGATCCTGACGTTCTATGAATGTAAAGCCTACTGGATTTTAAATGGCCTTTTCCTTATAAATATTTTTTTGCTGGTCCTGCTCATCCTGAATTCGAGTTACAAAATGATAAATGGCAAGGATTATAGTGGTCTGTGGGGGCTGATATTTCAGGCCTTCTTGTTTTTTGCCGGAAGCTTATCTTGTATTTTATATAAACAATGTATTAGATCTGATTATTATGCATTTAAAAAATCAAAGTATCTAAAAATTCAGATTATTAGCGAGCCGGAAAAACGACAAAATATAATTCTGTTTGATGGCCTTGTCACGAAAACAGTCAGACTAAGTAGCTCATTATCAACACAATTAAACAACAAGTACGATTTTCATTCCGCTTCTGGCAAAATCAGGGTTACCATACTTACAAATCGTGACGGATTGGCCTTAAAATATGGCGAAGAGCTGCTCATACCAGCTATATACAGGGAGACCGAACCACCGCTTAACCCAGCTGAATTTAATTTTAAGGACTGGCTTGCGACACAGAACATTTATCATCAAGTTCTTCTAAGGGATAATGAATTCATCAGATTAAACACAAATACAGGGAACAGTCTTATTCGGTTAGCTTTAGCCTTAAGAGAAGAACAGGTTTCGGTTTACCGTAAACTGATTAAAAATAATGACGCGTTTTCCATTGCGGCTACACTCATATTGGGATACCGGACAAATTTAAGTGCAGAAATGCTTGATATCTATTCTAAAACAGGCACTATTCATGTCTTATCTGTTTCAGGTATGCACGTGGGTCTGGTGTATGTCATATTGAACTGGCTCTTATTTTTTTTGAACGGCAAAAAGATTTTCAGGGCGTTAAAAACCATGATCATACTCGCTTTGATCTGGTTCTATGCCCTCCTTACCGGCTTCTCTCCCTCTGTGTTACGTGCTGCAGTTATGATCTCTGTTTTTATCACAGCGACGTTATTTAACAGGAATTCAAACAGTTATAACACTATCGCTTTTGCGGCTTTTTGCTTATTGGTATATCATCCTTTTTTAATCTGGGATGTCGGATTCCAGCTTTCCTTTATGGCTGTTTTCGGATTAGTATATCTGCAACCTAAAATTAAAGACATGTTGCCGTTAAAATGCCCGTGGTTAACCAAAGGTTGGAGTGTGATCGCAATGTCTTTAGCTGCACAGCTGAGCACCTACCCTTTCAGTGTCTATTACTTTCATCAGTTCCCCGTCTATTTTTTACTCAGCAACCTGTTTATTATGCTTCCTGCTGCTTTAATCATGTACACGGGCATCCTTGTGCTTATATTCAAACTGGAGTGCCTCGGCACGCTGTTCGAATGGCTCATCATTTTTATGAATTCAGGTTTAACAAGGATCTCAACTTTTCCATTATCAGGTATATCTGCGATATGGCTTACCAAAACGGAACTGGCTTTGCTATGTCTTGCGCTGACCTTATTCATCATCTCGCTAAACGAACTAAGAAAGCAATTACTCATAATCTCAGTTACGATTTTTCTATGTTTTCAGAGCCTGATTGCATATGACGAACTGCGGGGAATTCATCAAAAAAAGACCATGCGGTTTAACTTAAAAAAAAATTATGCTGTAGCACTCCTTAATGCTCAGCAAGCTATTTTATTTACGGATGTCAAACCCGGAAGTAAAACATACCGTTATTTTATCAAGCCTGCGCTTGACCAGCATCGGATAAACCGAATATTATTTAAGGTTGTTCCTTAATCCGGTTAAGAAGATAAAACGTATGTTTTGCTACCCTTAAATGTTATCTTATATTTATATTTGGCTCAACTTAACTGAATATTTGTATGACTGAACCATTGGTTTTATACAGTGTAAACCAGCGTATAGCTACCATTTCTATTAACCGTCCTGAAAAGCGCAATGCTTTGAATCCTGACTTGGTTGCTCAGCTCACAGCTGGATTTGTCAAAGCATCCCAAGACGAGGAAGTCAAAGTTGTTATCTTAAAGGCCAATGGCCCCGCTTTTAGTGCAGGTGCAGATCTTAACTACCTGCAACAACTACAGCAAAATACTTATGAAGAGAACCTTCAGGATTCTGAAAATCTTAAAAACCTGTTTACCACCATTTATTACTTACCGAAAGTCGTCATTGCACAAGTCGAAGGTCATGCAATAGCCGGAGGCTGTGGTTTGGCCACTGTGTGCGATATCATATTTTCTGTCCCCGAAGCCAGTTTTGGATATACCGAAGTAAGACTTGGATTTGTACCAGCCATTGTTTCCTGCTTTTTACTGCGCAAAACAAGCGAGACGATTGCAAAAAAAATCCTTCTTACCGGAGCACTTTTATCTGCCCAGGAGGCTTTAAATTACGGGCTGATCACTTTTGTAACAAACAAGGAAGATATCAG
>CBFGNP010000624.1:0-3301 GCA_965650095.1 uncultured Pedobacter sp.
TCGATAAGCCGATGAAATCATTCGGTACATGGGTAAATAAAGATGTGGATACCCTTGCCAGTTATAACTGGGGAACGGGTGATGTGGGCGCTTTCTTAAATTTTAATACCAAAGAGGGTGAAGTGATCCATTTAAAAACCGCCATTTCTTTTGTCAGTATTGAACAGGCACGCAAAAACCTGGAGGCTGAATCTGAGCCCTTTGGCTGGGATTTCGATGCTGCCCGTCAGCACGCAAGGGCGGAATGGGCGGAGATCTTAAACCGGGTTGAAGTGGAGGGTGGTACCGAAGAGGACAAGCGGAAATTTTATACCAATTTTTACAGGGCCTATTGTTCACGAACTACTTTTAGTGATGCAAACGGGAAATATATAGACATGTGTGAACAGGTTCAGCAGGTAAAAGATGCAAAATTCCCGATGCTGGGCTGCGATGCCTTTTGGGGCGTTCAATGGAATTTGAACCCCTTGTGGTCGCTGGTTACCCCGCAGGTCACCAATAACTGGGTAAATTCCTTATTGGAGTTATCAGACAAGGGTGGCTGGCTGCCTAACGGGCCAATAGGGTTGGAATATTGTGATATCATGGTGGGTAATCATGAAATTACCCTGATCAATAGTGCCTACCAGAAAGGCATTAGAAATTTTGATGCAGACAAGGCCTATACTGCTATGAAAAAGCTACAGGACGTGCAGGGTGAGGTGCATCCTTGTGGCGGATTGGTAGGAAACCGCCAGTTAGACATTTACAAAAAGCTGGGCTATGTGCCGGACGGCAATAATTTTAACCGGTATAAGGTCTTCGGCGCTCCTTATGAAGGCCCAACCTCCAATACCTTAGATTATGCGTTCGACGACTGGAATGTTGCCCAGATGGCGAAGGCATTGGGTAAAACGGCCGACTATAATTATTTCACCAGGCGGGCCTATAATTACAAAAATGTGTTTGACAGTTCAATAGGCTTCTTCCGCAGGAAGGATAAAGATGGGAAATGGCTTGAGTTTAACCTGTCGATGAATGAAGTGGAGAAACCCAGGTACTCATGGGTAGGATTTGTTGAAGGAAACGCTTTTCAGTATTCTTTTTTTCTTCCTCATGACGTAAATGCGCTGGTGAAAATGATCGGTAAAGAGCGGTTTAACGAACGTCTGATCAAAGGATTTGAATTTGGTTCTACGGTAAATTTCCGCACACATGGAAGTCCTTTGCCGTTGGTTAATCATGGCAACCAGCCGGGGATGCAGTCTGCCTACTTATTCAATTATTCTGGGAAGCCCTGGCTTACGCAGTACTGGGTAAGGGAAGTGATGAACAAATATTACGGGAACACGCCCGAGCACGGCTGGCCGGGAGATGAAGATGAAGGACAGGGTGGCGCCTGGTATGTGATGAGTGCCCTCGGATTGTTTGAGATGGACGGTGGTGGATCTACCAAACCGATCTATGAAATTGGCAGCCCCCTGTTTAAAAAGATCACCATCCACTTAGACAACAACTATTACAAAGGCAAAACTTTTGTAATTGAGGCTAAAAATAATTCTGATCAGAACAGGTATATCCAGTCGGCCATGTTGAACAAAAAGCCATTGAATAAAGCATGGTTTTATCATAATGAGCTGGTTAACGGTGGGACATTGACCCTGCAGATGGGCGCTAAACCCAATACCAATTGGGCCGGTAAACCTGAAGATGCACCACCCTCTATGTCAACTACGGAAGTAAATCAATAATCATGGATCGAAAAGAATTTATACGGTGCTCCCTACTTGCAGTAGGGGGTTTAAACTATCCGGGGACTTTAAAAGCGGTTACGGAACAGAAACTGGAGATTGATGACCTTGAAATTATCAACTCAGGTGTATCTGGAAATAACACCAATAATTTACTGGCAAGAGTACAAACTGGTTGCCTGGACCATAAACCGGAACTCACCATTATGATGATCGGGACCAATGACATGAACAACGGCAAGCATGTACCGCTGGAAAAATACAGGCAGAATCTGGAACGACTGGTGGATTTGATCTCCCGTTCAGGAAGCCAGGTACTTTTACTGAGCATTTTACCTTTTTACGAACCTTACCTGCTGACCAGACACCCGGCTTCCTTTTTTGAGCCTGAAGGTCCTTCGGGCAGAAGGAAACAATTAAATGAGGTCGTCAAAATGATTGCCTCAGAGCGGAAAACATTTTTTTTTGATGTCGCTGAGCTCTTTGAAAAAGTAGGAAAGATTGGTAAAGACAAGGACAGCCTTTTAAGGAATGAGCTGAACAGCGGTAAAACTGATGGTGTTCATCCTACCCCCAACGGATACCGGTTCCTGGCATTGTCCATTAGCCAGTACCTGCAGTTTAACCGCCTGCCGACAAAGAAGATCGTCTGCTTTGGGGATAGCATCACGCGTGGTGATGGCTCTATTGACAAGGAAAGCTATCCCGCTTATCTAAAAAAATTATTGTCCTAATAAATACAAACAACAAATTATTATGCTAAATAAATCTTCGATAAAACAATTATGCTCTATTCCTGTAATTGTTGCTGCTTTAGGCTATTTTGTAGATATCTATGATCTGTTACTCTTCAGTATTGTAAGGATCCCAAGCTTACAGGCCCTGCGGGTTCCGGCAGAACAACTGCTGGACCAGGGGGTATACCTGATTAACATGCAAATGGGCGGGATGCTTGTTGGCGGCATATTATGGGGTATTCTGGGTGATAAAAAGGGTAGGTTGTCCGTTTTATTCGGATCAATCCTGTTGTATTCTTTAGCCAACATTGCTAATGGATTGGTGACCACGGTAGACCAGTATGCTTTGTTAAGGCTCATTGCCGGAATTGGTCTGGCGGGAGAACTCGGTGCAGGTATAACATTGGTCGCTGAAATACTTCCTAAAGAAATCCGCGGTTATGGTACCTCAATCGTTGCCTCGGTAGGCGTTTTAGGAGCTGTACTGGCTTATTTTGTGGCCGACATGTTTGACTGGAGAATGGCCTACATCATTGGAGGCGGCCTGGGTGTTGCACTTTTGGTACTTCGCTTTAATGTATTTGAATCGGGAATGTTCAGCCGTGCTAAAGAAGAAAATATCTCAAGAGGCAATTTCTTTGCCCTGTTTACTTCAACTGCTAAATTGATGAAGTACGTCCGCTGTATCATGATCGGTTTACCAATCTGGTTTGTGATCGGTATCCTGCTGACATTTTCACCTGAGTTTGGAAAAGTTCTTGGCATAGCTGTACCTATCCAGGCGGGCAAAGCCGTGATGTTCGGATATATCGGACTTTCTCTTGGAGACCTGAG
>CBFGNP010000625.1:0-3293 GCA_965650095.1 uncultured Pedobacter sp.
AACAACACTTTGGAAATCGCCTGGACTTGAAATAGGGAAACCTGCCTCAATAACATCCACACCTAAAGCCTCCAGTTCCCTGGCAATTTCTATTTTTTCCGGGGTTGTCAATTGGCAACCCGGCACTTGTTCACCATCACGTAACGTGGTGTCAAACACATAAACTCTATTCGGATCGTGTAACATAATTTTCGTTTTTAGTTAGTATAGATGTCGGTTTCAATGGATTTTACTTCGCCGTTCTCTAATAAAATTCTCTTCTCAATACAGCCTGGTATCTGCGATTCAAAATGGCCAACATAAATCAGCGTGGTGCCATTTTTACACAGGTCATCTACAAGCTTGTTAAAATGCTGTGTCTGTTGCTGGTCTAAGCCCTGGCAGGGTTCATCCAGTATCAGAATTTCCGGGTTTTTTACAATCGTTCTGGCCAGCAGGGCCAGTCGTTGTTTACCCAAAGGGAGTTCGTTCATCAGGGTGTTTTTATATTCGTCCAGTCCGAAATAACTGATGAGTTCTTCAGTCTGCGCCTTTTTTGAATAGCCTGGATCACAGAACAAGCCAGAGCTATCGTAAAATCCTGAAACAATACTTTGCCATACCGTTGCAGAAGGATCAAAATACCAGTGCAGCTCGGGCGAAATTAAGCCGATACGTTCCTTAATCTCCCAGATGCTCTCTCCGCTTCCCCGTTTATTTCCAAACAAATGAAAGTTATTGGCATAAGCCTGGGGATGATCACCGCAGATTAAGCTCAGTAGCGTCGATTTACCTGAACCATTATGGCCGTGTAATACCCATTTTTCTCCAGCCTTAACTTCCCAATTGATGTTTTTTAAGACCTTTTTTTCGCCGTAGCTGATATTTACATCAATCATTTTAATGATTTCCCCCGATGGTCGGGCAGCAACTGCGTCGGTTAAAAATGCCGGGACAGGTTTATCCACAAGGGGAAGCTCGTTCCAGCTGCGTTCATGAGCGGAAACTTCCACCAGCTGCCCATTCCTGATCATCGCAACACGATCAATGCAGACTGGCAGGTCGGTTTCGTTACTGATTAAGATCAGTTGCGTTCCTGCTTCAGTGATCTCTTCCAGTAAAGTATTTAAATTTTGACGCGAACGTACATCCAGTCCGTTGTAGGGGAGGTCAAGTATCAGCAACTGGGGTCTTAACCAGATGGCTTTAACCAATTGTAATTTCTTATGCTCACCACTGGATAACTGGATCAATGTGGAGTCTTTTATAGACGAAAATCCTAAAGCAGCTAAGATAGGTTCTACCTCAGAGAATTGTAAGGCATATTTTTTGCCAAAGCTTTCCAGTTCTGCTTTTACACTTGATGTGGTTTCTGCAGATTGCTTATTGTAACGCTGCTGGTAATAGAAATTAGACTGGCCTTCTAAATCCTTAAACTGAAACCAGTTTGCCACATAGTATACCATAGCTGGTAAGCCACTTTCAGGGTCAAACGTAGTTTCAATGTTCCCATAACTATGTGCCAGGCCTGCAATGGCCTTTGCTAATGAAGTTTTGCCACTTCCGCTTTCGCCGCATAATAACCAATTCTCATTGCGATCTATAGTCCAGTTCAAACCCGCTAACACCGGTTTGTGCTGGTACTTTAAATTGAGATTGGTGATGCTGACGACGGGTTCTGACATATTCTTTTTTTTATAAACCGCTGCACCAAAACATGGAAGGCGCAGCGGTTAATTAATTTAATACTATGCGGTTTTGATAGATTTCATTGCAGTCATTGCTTTTCTCAGTTTGGTACCAATTACCTCAACCTCATGTGCACGCAATACTTCGTTTATCGCAATCAGCGTTCTGTTGTCAACGCCACCATCTTTACCTTCATTAAAGTTTTTACCAACCAGATCCGTATCTACTTTGGTCATAAAATCAGCCAATAGAGGTTTACAAGCCTGATCAAACAGATAACAGCCGTATTCTGCGGTATCAGAAATTACGCGGTTCATTTCAAATAATTTCTTACGTGCGATGGTATTTGCAATGAGTGGTGTTTCGTGTAACGACTCATAATAAGCAGACTCAGGTTTGATACCCGCCTGAACCATAGTTTCGAAAGCCAGCTCAACACCCGCTCTAACAAAAGCTACCATCAAGGTATAATTGTCGAAATATTCTTGCTCAGCAATTTTTACATCACCTGCAGGCGTTTTTTCAAAAGCAGTTTCACCTGTTTCCGCACGCCAAGCCAATAAGTTTTTATCACCATTTGCCCAGTCTGCCATCATGGTGCTGCTAAACTCACCGCTCATAATGTCATCCTGATGTTTCTGGAACAACGGGCGCATGATGTTTTTCAATTCTTCAGAAACTTCAAAAGCCTTAACTTTAGCTGGATTGCTTAACCTATCCATCATACCGCTAACACCACCGTGTTTAAGGGCCTCAGTAATCACTTCAACACCATATTGAACCAATTTAGAAGCGTAGCCTGCATCAATCCCTTTTTCAACCATTTTATCGAAAGAAAGGATTGAGCCTGTTTGTAATAAACCACACAAGATGGTTTGCTCACCCATTAAATCAGATTTTACTTCAGCAACAAAAGATGATCTTAACACACCGGCTCTATGACCGCCTGTTCCAACACAATAAGCTTTTGCCTGTGCCAGACCTTTTCCTTCAGGATCGTTCTCCGGGTGTACGGCAATTAAGGTAGGTACACCAAACCCTCTTACATATTCCGCTCTTACTTCACTTCCCGGGCATTTTGGTGCCACCATGATCACGGTAATGTCTTTACGGATCTGCATCCCTTCCTCAACAATATTAAATCCATGAGAATATAGTAAAGTAGCGCCTTGTTTCATCAAAGGCATCACTGCATTTACTACAGCGGTATGTTGTTTATCAGGAGTAAGGTTAATCACTACATCAGCAGATGGAATCAGTTCTTCGTAGGTGCCAACAGTAAAGTTGTTTTCTGTCGCATTTTTCCATGAGTCCCTTTTGCCTTCAATAGCTTCCTTACGTAAAGTGTAAGAAACATCTAAACCACTATCTCTCAAATTTAAGCCCTGATTTAAGCCCTGTGCGCCACAGCCTACAATTACCAGTTTTTTTCCTTTCAATACATTTACGCCATCCAGAAATTCAGCACTGTCCATGAAGTCGCAAACGCCCAATTGGTTTAGTTGTTCTCTAAGAGGTAAGGTGTTAAAGTAATTTGACATCTTTTTTATTGTTTATTTTTTAAGTTTCGTTTAATATTTATTTGTTATTGATCAATTTTTAATGGCCGAAGCTATTCTGTAAAG
>CBFGNP010000626.1:0-3282 GCA_965650095.1 uncultured Pedobacter sp.
CATCCTTGCTCAATTTGCCATCCAGGTCGACAGCCGCGCGCCCCAGACCAAAGCCACCACCAGCAAAAGTCACGGATCCGCGATTTTCGCCTGTAGGTTTTTTAGTCACAATATTATAAATACCACCCGGCTCACCATTAGCCATCATAAAGCCAGAAGGACCTTTAATGAATTCAATGCGGTCAATTGTAGCTGCATCATCCGCCAAAGGGCCCCAAGGTGTTTTCAGGTTCATGCCGTTACGAAAAGCAGGGATAGAAGTGCCTCGCGTAGAGATGTTCGCATATTGCGCATCCCAGTGACCTGTTCTTACCGTCCCAGAAACATTACGCGTGACGCCATCTACAATATCAAACACGGTTTGATCAGCCAATAACGCCCCGGTCACCACACGGATATTTTGCGGAACCTCGATCAAGGGCGATTGTAATCTCAACGATGAAGATACCCTATCTACCTTAAACTTCTTTTTGTTGGTTAAGATCTGTACATCATCTAACTGTGATAAGTTCTCCTTCAAAGAAAAATCTGCGATGACCACAGATTTTCCGGTAACATTAATTTGTTTTTCTTTAGGGTACAAACCGACGGCTGAAACAACTAAAGTATAAGTTCCCACCGGCACTTTACGGATGGTATATTGGCCCTCATCATCAGTGATAGCTCCTATATTTGTAGCTTTCAGTTTTATGGAAACATTACTGGCAACTCTCCCGTCGGCAGTGGTCACTCTCCCCCTCACACTTCCGGCTTGTTGTGCCCGAGAAGCCGTGCTGAAGAAAAGCATTAAAAAAACAGTAAGTAGGTTTCTTTGCATTTGTTTATTAAGATCAATTATAAATAGTGACGCAAAGTAAACAAATAAGACTTTATTATCCTAGAACTATTAATGATTATTTAGAATAATTATTAATAAACAAATGAAAGTCTTGAGAAGTAAAGACAAAATACTTGATTATCAGATATTTTGAATAAAAGGGTAAAGACCTTACGATACCTTCGTAAAACCTGGCTGATTATCCGTAATAGCATAAATAAGCTACATCCCCGTCGCATATTACATCGAAGGAGGCACCTGCTGCCACATCGAATTCCTGCTGTTCAGCATATGTTTTAAATGTTCCATCAGGAAGTTTTACATCCATAACCCCGGCAATGATCACCATTTTTTCGGGTGAAGAGGTAGAAAAGGTATATGTTCCTTTTTTCATAACACCCAACGTGGCCTTACCTTTTGCGGTGTCAAGTCCAAGGCTTTGAACTTTTCCTTCAAAATATACATTGTGACTTACGGATTCGTTTGTTGAATTACTCATGATTTTTTTCGAATTGATTGTATTTATTAAAAAAGCAAATGTATTGAAATCATGTTATGATCATACAAACGAAATCAGAAATACCCAATTTATTTGATCCAGAAATATTATTCGCCGTTTAGACCCGGATATGCGCGTTAAGCTTTCCTTTTTGTATCTTTGTATAAAATGCAAGCTGTTCTACCGCTGGTCCGATTTATCGGAAAAGAGGAAAGTCCGGGCAACACAGAGCATCCCGCTTCCTAACGGGAAGAGGTTCAGGAATGAATGCCTGAATTATGGAAAGTGCCACAGAAAACACACCGCCGATGGCTTTTAAGCACAGGTAAGGTTGAAAACGTGAGGTAAGAGCTTACGATTTTTCCGGGCGACCGGAAGAGTGGTAAACCCCGGGAGTTGAAAGACCAAATAGGCTAACGTATGTAGGGTTGCTCGTCCGAAGTTAGTGGGTAGGTCGTTAGAGATAAATGGCAACATTTATAGTAGATTAATGGTAGAATCCTGATTGATCAGGAACAGAACCCGGCTTACAGGCTTGCATTTTTAAATTTTATAAATAGGTTATTAATAATATAAATTATATTAGTAGCCAAACACAAAATGAGTAGGATATCTATGGCAAAATTATTGATAATTGATGATGAAAGAGCGATCAGAAATACGCTCAGGGAAATTTTAGAATACGAAAATTACGAAGTAGAAGATATTGATAATGGCGTAGACGGGATAGAACTCATTAAAAAAAAGAAATTTGATCTCGTACTGTGCGACATTAAAATGAACCGCATGGATGGCATGGAGGTTCTTGAACAGGCCCTTGCCTTCAGTCCGGATCTCCCCTTTATCATGATTTCCGGTCATGGTACGGTTGAAACAGCCATCGAGGCCAGTAAAAAGGGCGCGTTCGATTTCATCTCGAAACCGCCTGATCTGAACAGGTTACTCATTACAGTTAGAAACGCCCTTGACAGAGGGACTTTGGTTACAGAAACCAGGGTATTAAAGAGGAAGGTCAGCAAAACCAGGGACATCCTTGGAAGCTCTGAAAATATCAGCAAGATCAAAGAAACCATTGAACGTGTTGCCCCTACCGAGGCAAGGGTACTGATTACCGGAGCAAATGGCAGCGGTAAGGAACTTGTTGCCCGCTGGTTACACGAAAAATCGCAGCGTGCAGACAACCCTCTCATTGAGGTAAACTGTGCCGCAATTCCTTCAGAGTTAATCGAAAGTGAATTATTCGGCCACGAAAAAGGATCCTTTACTTCCGCAGTAAAACAACGTATTGGCAAATTTGAACTGGCCAATGGTGGTACTCTCTTTCTGGACGAGATCGGCGATATGAGCCTTTCAGCGCAGGCCAAAGTGTTGCGTGCATTGCAGGAGCATAAAATTACCCGAGTAGGTGGCGAAAAAGAGCAGGAAGTAAATGTTAGGGTCCTGGCGGCTACCAACAAGGACCTGCTAAAAGAGATTGAGGCGGGTAATTTCCGCATGGACTTGTACCACCGCTTAAATGTGATCAACATCCACGTGCCTCATTTAACAGAACGTACAGAAGATATTCCTGAAATTGCCTTAAACTTCCTTGACGAAATCTGTAGGGATTACGGAATGCCGGTTAAAAAGATCAGTGAAGGGGCGATGACCGCATTGCAGGGCTTGCCCTGGACGGGAAATGTCAGGGAATTGCACAATATGATTGAACGTCTCATCATTTTAAGTGATAAGACGATAACAGAAAATGATGTGATTGTATTTGCCAATCCTGGTGGAGGAACAAATATTGGTGCCACAGGCACAAATAATGGCTATGCATCCAATTCTGCTGCTGCGGTCGATTACGATAAATTTAGTAATTTCCAGGATTACAAAGATCATGCGGAACGGGAATTTATCAAATTTAAACTGGAGAAGAACAATTGGAATGTATCAAAAACAGCTGACGACATTGAAATCCAGCGAA
>CBFGNP010000627.1:0-3269 GCA_965650095.1 uncultured Pedobacter sp.
AAAAATAAGTCGATCATTGTGCTCGGCGTTTGCATCTGGTTATTTAACCTGAGTATACTGGTCAATCTGGGAACAGGCCTCTTTATCGGTTTTTATTTTAAGTTGGCACTGTTTCAGCTGCTCGCAAAAATGTTGGTTGAATTTCTATTTTTATATGATGTAACTGCATTTGCAAGGCGGAAGAACCTGCTGGCCTTATTGCCTGTGTTAAATTTGATGCATATCTTGTACATGGTATATATCGGTATTGCAGGGAACACAGGAAAATATAACTGGAAAGGCAGAATGGTAAAATAATGGAGATCAGCGACAGTCCTTCAGGTAAAGTATGGAAGCGTTTCAAAAAAAACAGAATGGCTTTTGGGGGATTGCTGTTTATTTTGTTATTGGCAGTTATGGGCATTTTGGGCTATCTGATCACGCCTGATCAGACACCGATGGCCAATACCATGCACCTTCAGCTGAGCAACAAGAAGCCGGGCAGGACCTTTAGCTTTTTAATCATCAGTAGGAAAGATAATATCAGGGAGACCGGCTTTCTGGAGCGTATGCTATACGGACAGGAGGCGGATTTTAAGAGTATTCCCATAACCGCTTACAGAATTGCCGGTAACCGGGTTTATGCGAGAGAGTATATTGGAGACGATGAACAGGCGGAAGAAACGATCTACCCTTTATTGTCGGGTGTCCAGCACTATCAGCAAACCTTCTGGCTGGGGACAGATATCTATGGGCGTGATATGCTGAGCCGGCTGATCCTCGGCATCCGGGTGTCTCTATCTGTTGGTTTGATGGCGGTGCTCATCTCGCTGGTGATAGGAGTAAGTCTGGGTGCGCTGGCAGGATATTTTGGAGGAAGAACAGATGCAGTCATCAGCTGGTTGATGAATGTGATCTGGTCATTGCCTTCGCTGCTGCTGGTCATTGCCATATCCTTTGCATTAGGAAAGGGATTCTGGCAGATATTTATCGCAGTCGGACTCTCGACATGGGTTGACGTAGCTCGTTTGGTACGGGGGCAGGTAATGGCCTTAAAAGAAGTTGAATTTGTTGAAGCTTCAAAGGCACTAGGTTTTTCGACCTCCCGGACCATCATCAAACACATACTGCCTAATATTGCCGGCCCTATACTTGTGGTGGCCTCTGCCAATTTCGCCTCTGCCATTTTGCTTGAAACAGGATTGAGTTTTTTGGGTTTTGGTGCACAGCCCCCTATGCCCAGCTGGGGAACGATGATTAAAGAGCATTATGCCTATATCATTATGGATGCTGCGTACCTGGCGCTTTTACCGGGACTGGCCATTATGCTGACCGTCTATGCATTTAATTTGCTTGCGATCGGTCTGCGCGATGCCTTTGATGTTAAATCGCAGAATATATCGGTGTAATAAAGCCAATTTATTAACTTTGGAGAAGTATGCTATTAAACTGTTATCAGCAAGAATTATTAGAAGCAGGATGTGACGAAGCGGGCCGCGGCTGCCTTGCAGGTCCTGTATTTGCTGCTGCTGTGATCTTACCGCTTGATTTTATTGCGGGTGAACTCAACGATTCCAAGCAGCTCAATCATCAGCAACGTAACAAGCTGAGAGTGATCATAGAAAAAGAAGCCATAGCATGGGCGGTTGCCGAAGTAGATAATGTTGAAATTGATCAGATCAATATCCTTAATGCTTCGTTTTTAGCCATGCATCGTGCGATAGAAAAGCTAAGCGTACAACCAAAGCATTTAAGTATCGACGGCAACCGGTTTAAAAAGTATGCGGACCTTCCACATACCTGCATCATTAAGGGAGATGGCAAATACCTGAATATTGCCGCCGCCTCTATATTGGCCAAGACCCACAGGGATGAGTTTATGGAGCGCATCGCTCATGAATACCCTCATTACCAATGGCAGCAGAATAAGGGATATCCCACTGTCGTGCATCGCTCGGCAGCGATTGAACATGGCCTATCGCCATACCACCGTAAAACTTTCAGCATCACCAGTCCGCAGTTTGACCTGTTTTCCGAAATAGAAGGGTAACGCTGGCAGTTCGGCTATTTAATTCCTCCTCAATATTTTTTATTTGCTCAGGTTCAGCCTCAGGTTGAGTTCAAAACTACCGTTGGTATAACCGCTCAATGCTGAAGTCTGCGTGGTATAAGTCCCGCTGATCAGATATTTCTTTTTGAAGTCCATACCCAGACCAAAAGTGGCATTCTCTGTACTGTGGTACATGGCCAGCAAAAATACCTGTTTGTTGGCAATGCCAAACTGCGCACCTGCATCCCAGATGTTGTCAAAACCCTTTACTCCGCGGTAGGCCACTTTAGGCTCTACATCCATGCCCTCCGGCCCTTCGCTGATCCCGATCTTATAGCTAACCGCTGTATAGAACGTAGCTACATCAGCCAGTTTGATCACATCTTTTTTTAGCACACTTTTCAGATTGGGGATGGAGGCCTGTACATTTAATTTATCCGAGGTATAAGCGATCCCAAAATCACCATCCAGGTAAGTCTTACGGTCATTGTACTGCCCTACGGTCGGGTCGTTCGGATTACCATAGATATCTGCATTTTCCAGGCGCTGGCTCATGAAGCCCAGGGATACCCCGAAGTGTAACCGCTGGCTGCTTTCATTCAATTGCAGGTGATAGGCATAACTCCCCACTACCCTGGTCTGCCTTTGCAGCCCGGCACTTTCATTGTTGACGGTAAGCCCTATGCCTACTTTCCCAAAACCATAGTCGGCGGTCAGGCTCTGGGTTAAAGGTGAGCCCGGTACATTGCTCCAGAGCTTGCGGTAAGCCCCGTTCAGTTTTATGCCTTCACCTGCACCGGCAAAAGCGGGATTGATCAGGTATTGGTTGGTATAATATTGCGCAGACAAAGGATTTAGCTGTCCTTTTACTGAAGTACTGATTGCGGTAATCGCAATCAGTACTAATGTTTTGTATAACGTTCTCAACGTTCTCAACGTTTTCATAGTTCTCATTTTTTTCTTTATTTTCTTTAATCTGTTTTACTCTGGTCTGGTGATGGTAATGAAGCCTTTAAAGCGGGGCCTGCTTGTTCCAAAATCAATGATGTAATAATAAGTGCCTTCTGCTAACGGAGCTCCGTTCAAGGTAGCCTCCCAGCTGTTGTCGTATCCTTTCTTATTGTACATCAAACGACCGCTCCTGTCAAAGATCTTTACCTCGTTATTCGGATAAAAATCGATGTTGTCAATCACCCACTTATCGTTAATACCATCCCCATTTGGCGACATGATATTGGTT
>CBFGNP010000628.1:0-3264 GCA_965650095.1 uncultured Pedobacter sp.
AAGATCAAGGGAATCTCATTTCCCTCGATGAGCTGATATCTTTGCTAAATAATTAGCTATTAATTCATTTCTTTGTAATATCATTTAAGCTTAATATCCATCCAATGAACGAGGAATTTTATCTTCAGATATTTAATAAACAGCAGGGCATAGAGCCGGTTTCATCTAATCATGAAATTGCGGACTGGGCTATGAATCTGATGAATTTATTGTATCCGGAACGTTTAACTACTCCTGATTACTCTATAAACGAGATCAAGCGTATGTTTCAAAAGCAGGAAAAGGCACTTTTAGTTTTGCTGAATTCAACCAAAGCCTGCGAAACATTTGACAATGAAGCTATTGTACAGCTCTTCTTCGATGGTATCCCTGAGTTATACAGGAAGATGAATACAGATATTCAGGCCATGTTAAATGGTGATCCGGCAGCGAAAAGCGAATTTGAGATCATCAGAAGCTATCCTGGCTTCCTGGCTATAGCGCTATACAGGATTGCGCATACCCTGTTAAAAGCAGATGTACCTTTGATCCCCAGGATACTAACAGAGCATGCACACTCTGTTACAGGCATAGATATCCATCCTGGAGCACAGATCGGTGAGTATTTGTACATAGATCATGGAACGGGATTGGTGATTGGCGAAACTACAGTCATAGGCAACCACGTTAAAATGTATCAGGGCGTAACCCTGGGCGCTTTAAGTGTCGAGAAATACATGAGTGATACCAAACGGCATCCGACCATTGAAGATCATGTGATCATTTACTCCGGTGCAACAATTCTGGGCGGAGAAACAATAATAGGAGCGAATTCTATTATAGGCGGTAATGTTTGGCTCACTAAAAGTGTTCCTCCCGGATCAACCGTCTATCACCAGTCATCCGTAAAAGTAATAGAAACAAAAGAGACCAAATAAAAATGGGAAGCATCATAGAATTTATAGGAAATACCCCTTTAGTTGAAATCAACAAGCTAAATCCGAACCCCAATGTAAAGCTCTTCGCAAAACTGGAGGGAAATAATCCCGGTGGAAGTGTGAAAGACCGCGCAGCCTTAAACATGATCCGCACTGCTATAGAGCGGGGCGACATCAAAAAAGGCACCCGCTTAATTGAAGCTACAAGCGGCAATACCGGCATTGCACTCGCCATGATTGCCAGTATATACAATCTTGAGATTGAACTGGTCATGCCCGCCAGCTCTACAAGGGAGCGGACCCTGACCATGGAGGCTTTTGGTGCTAAAGTAACTTTATTGGATTCTATAGAGATCTGCCGTGATTATGCGGAGGAACAACGTGATAAAAATGGCTATTTTTTACTGGATCAATTTGCCAATCCTGATAACTACCTGGCCCATTATAAAACTACAGGCCCTGAAATCTGGCGCGATACCAATCATCAGGTAACTCACCTGGTCAGTTCTATGGGTACCACGGGAAGTATCATGGGAAACTCCATGTATTTAAAAGAGCAAAACCCGGCCATACAGATCGTCGGCTGTCAGCCAACAGAAGAGTCTTCCATTCCCGGGATCCGCAGATGGCCGGCAGCCTATCTTCCAAAAATATTTGATGCAAGCAGGGTAGACCGTGTGATGGATGTTTCCCAACAGGAGGCTACAGAAAAAGCACGGCAGCTGGCGAAAGTGGAAGGAATATTTGCGGGAATGAGCAGTGGCGGTGCACTGGCCTGCGCCTTAAGGCTTGCAGAAGAACTGGAATCGGGGCTTATTGTCTTCATTGCCTGTGATCGGGGCGACAGATATTTAAGCAGTGATTTGTTTGGGTAGCCTTAATGTGCTATTTTTGATTACACAATGAACCTACAGAGATTACTTTTATTATTCGTTTTTATTCTCTTTACTGCTACAGCTTTTGGGCAAACCAGTGCTGAGCTAAAAAGAAGCAAAGAAGCGATACAGCGCGAAATTGATATGCTGCAAAGAAATCTCAATGAGACTTCCAGCAACAAACGATTGACCCTGGGACAGATCCGGGCGGTCAGTGCTAAAATCAGGCTCATGCAGAATAAGATCGCGGTAATCAATTCAGAGGTAAAGCAGCTGGATAACCAGATCCATGAGAACACCAATGAAGTGCATTCTCTGAAAAGTCAGCTCGGGCAGTTAAAAAATGAATACGCCGGAATGGTGCGCTTTGCACAGCGAAATAAGAACGCTTACGATAAGATGATGTTTATATTCGCTTCAGAGAGTTTTAATCAGGCGTACAAGCGCATCAAGTACTTCCAGCAATTTGGTCAGTACCGTAAAAAGCAGGCCGACTATATTCAGGGTACCCGTAAAAACATTGAGTATAAGATCGTCGTACTGGATAAAAATCTGAAAGAGAAAAGTAACCTGTTAACAGAACAACAACAGGAAAAAGTGAAGCTGGGGAGGAATAAGACTGAACAGGCACAAATGCTTAGCCGGATCAAGAGCCAGGAAAAACAATTCAGACAGGACATCGCTGCACGCAAGCGCAAGCAGGCAGAGATAGACCGGGCCATTCGTTCAGCCATTCAGCGGGAAATTGAACTGGCACGTCAACAGGCTGAAGCGGCTGAGCGGCTTGCTGCGCTGAAGGCCATCGCGGAGGGGAAACCGGTACCTGTTACCAGGGAAAAAAGCACCAGTAACTATTTAACCGCATCGCCGGAATCAGCTAAACTGTCGGCAGGATTCGATAATAACAGGGGGCGCTTACCCTGGCCTGTTGGGCGCTACTCCATAGTAGAACGGTTTGGTAACCATACCGAAGGCCAGGCGCATTATACCAACGACGGCATAAATATACTGACTGACCAGGGGGCTGCTGTTAAAGCCGTATTTGAAGGTGATGTGCTGTTCGTAAGGGAGCTCTATGGAACTTACATTGTAGCTTTACGCCATGGTGAATATTTTACGATCTACCAGAATTTAAAGACCGTGAATGTGGCTAAGGGCAATAAAGTAGACACAAAGCAGATTCTAGGTGTGGTTGCGGCCAGGGAAGACGGTCCGGTACTGCATTTCGAGATTATGCGGGGACAGACCAAGCTTAATCCCGAAGCCTGGATTGCGAAATAGCAAACAAAAGCCTTACCTTCGCTGCAAAAAATAATGCTTGAAATTGTATATCTGGATGATCACTTAATTGCGATCAACAAACCTCATGGCTTATTGGTACACCGTTCATCCATCGCAAATGACGCCAAGGAATTTGCCCTGCAGCTGTTAAGGGACCAGGTGAACAGGCATGTTAGTCCGGTGCACAGGTT
>CBFGNP010000629.1:0-3257 GCA_965650095.1 uncultured Pedobacter sp.
TCATAATCTTTCCTTTCTGCAGTTTGATGGCATGCTGATCTGCCATCTTTTTTACAATACGGATTACCGTTTCTACCCTTAAGCCACTCATATCGGCCAGTTGCTGCCTTGTTATATCTAATACAGCGTCTTTTTCCTGATTTTTAAACAGGTAGCTGATCAATGTTCCCACACGGTGTTCGGCCTGTTCATTAGCCAATTCCTCGAGCATCATGGATTTGTAAAATAACCTGTTGCTCAAGGTTTTGATCAGGTCCATGCTGAAGGCACGGTCATCCTCCATCAGTTTGAAGAATTGATCCCTGCCTACTACGATGATCTCTGCATCCCTGCTTACGATGGTATATGCCAGGTAAGGCTTGCCGACCAGCAATGCCGGCTCGCCAAAATACTGGTTGGTTTTAAAAATACCTTGTATAAATTCTTTACCATCATCATTTACAGTAACCATTCTTACTTCACCACTCTTGATGAAATAAACAGCTTTAGGTGCTTTGCCAGGTTCGTAAATGACCGTTCCCTTTTTATAAAGAACAGCCGGATAATGATTATCTAACAAGTATTTTATGATCATGGGGTACTTGGTTTTCGCACTCACCTAAGTTAAACATAGCTTTTAAAAAATACCCCTTAACGGGTATTTTTTAAATTGTCAAGATAGTGTAACTTCGGGAATAAAATTTTACAACAAAAAAATTAATGTATGCAAAAAAACTCTACTAAAAAATCATTGCTATTGGCAATCGGATTATTTTTATGCGCAACAGTTGCGGTAAATGCCCAGGACTCTTCGGTTAGCGCAGATGGCAAAAATCTTGTAAAATGGAATGTTGCTGCGCTTGCGCTAAAAAACTATTCCTTTCAATATGAGCGTGCTATTGGAAAAAAGACTTCTGTAGCTGTGGGCATTAGGTTTGCCCCAAAATCAGGCGTGCCTTTTAGCTCAAAACTGGAAGAACTGATCGATGATGAAGATACCTGGAACAGCATTAAGGACTTTAAAACAGGAAACTTTGCCATTACTCCTGAAGTTAGGTTCTATATGGGCAAGGGTGTATTCAGAGGCTTTTATATAGCTCCTTTTGTAAGGTATGCTAAGTATAATGCAGCGGTACCTTTTAACTTCGAAGTAGAGGTAACAAATGGAACCGAAACGATAAGCAGAGAAGAAGAAATAAACCTTAGTGGTGATGTGACTGCCCTCACAGGAGGTTTATTATTCGGAGCACAGTGGAAACTAAGTAAACTGGTTTACCTGGATTGGTGGATTTTAGGCCCTAATTATGGTACTTCTAATGGTAGTATTTCAGGAAAAAGTGCAAATGGATTTGATGCTGATGAGCAGGAAGCATTAAGAGAGGCACTTGAAGATCTGGAAGACCTGCCGCTGGTTAAAACAAAATCTACTGTGAATGCAGAAGGCGCAAAAGTTGATTTTGATGGCCCCTGGGGTGGATTAAGATCTGGTTTAAGTATAGGATTCAGGTTCTAACCTGGGTAAGCTAATAAAAGAAAAGACATACCAATGGTATGTCTTTTCTTTTATTAGATAAAGTCAACTAAAGGGATTTACCCTATTGTTTCCCTGATCAGCCTGGTATAGAAATCATTGAGCTTCATTCCTGCAGCAGCGACCTGTTGCGGTATAAAGCTGGTAGCGGTTTGTCCCGGTATGGTGTTAATCTCAATGAAGTAAAAATCACCTTCATCATCCGTCAGGATAAAATCTATGCGTACTACCCCGCTGCAATTGAGCTTAAGATATACGTTCTTAGCAATCTCTTCAACCCTTGTACGGGTTTCTGTCCGGATTGGTGCAGGAGTCGTTTCGGTGGCGACACCCGGCGTATATTTGGCTTCAAAATCAAAGAATTCTTTTGCCGTTTTCACTTCCGTTGCCGGCAGTATGGTAATTTTTCCGTCCAGCTTCACTACCCCTACTGTAAATTCCCTGCCCGAGATAAATTCTTCGATCAACACCTGGCTATCTTCTTTAAAAGCTTTCTGGATAGCGGCCTCTAAATCATTTACACGGTTAACCTTTGTCATGCCAATGCTACTTCCGCCATTGTTGGGCTTCACAAAATAAGGAGGTTTAAGATCCTTTTTTAGCTGTTCTATGTTATAATCAGTGTCTTTGAAGAGCTGTACTGACCTGGCGATATTCAATTTGGGTATCCCATCTACAATGGCTTTGGTGTACGCTTTATTCATCGTTACCGCAGAGGTCAGAGCATCACAGGTGGTATAGGGTAAGCCGAGCATATCAAAATAGCCCTGTAATTTGCCGTCCTCACCCGGTGACCCGTGTATGGCCATAAATACGCCATCGAAGGTGATCTTTCTCCCTTTTATGGTTAAGGAGAAGTCGTTCCTGTCGACCTCAATCTTAACCGAATCTGCGGGCTCATAAAACCATCCCTGCTGGGTAAGCATAATTTTATATACCTCGAACTTATCTGCATCCAGATTTTGGGCGATGGTAGCAGCGCTTTTCACCGAAATTACCCACTCACCGGTAGTTCCGCCGGTTAGTAATGCTATTATTTTCTTCATTCTTTAAACCTATTAAAGGAGTTTACAGGCGCTCCTGGTTGTGCGCACAAATATAAATTAGTTGTTGCAGATGTTATTTTAATTCCAATAAAATATTTTTTTAGCCTAAATTTGGCCGTTATACCTTTAAAGAAAGAAAATCAATATGGGCAAATTCCTATCTTATCTAAAGACCACTTCTTTTAGAAACAACCTCATAGCCGCCATACTCACTGTTATTGTGCTGCTCATGACTGCATTCTTTAGTTTAAGATATTATACCAAACACGGACAGGGATTGAGTGTACCTTCATTAAAAGGCCTTTCCTTTGTACAGGCGGTGGATAAACTTAAGGCGCTGGGTTTGCGCTATGAGGTAGATTCGGTTTACATTATGGACTCGCCTCCGGGAATGGTCATCGATCAGGATCCTGATGCCAATACCTTTGTAAAGGACAACCGTACGGTTTACCTGACCATCAACACCGCACTGGCCCCTAACGCAAAGTTTCCGGATATAGAATTTAAGTCCTTAAGAGAAGCACAGGCCCTGATTGAGAGTTTTGGTCTGAAACTTGGGGATACCACTTACAAGCCTGATCCGGCGCGGGATGTGGTTTTGGAGGCTTCATTTGGCGGACAGCAGATTAAAGCTGGAGAGACGCTGCCAAAAGGCTCAAGAATAAACCTCGTCCTGGGTGATGGAAAGGGAAATGAGGAAG
>CBFGNP010000630.1:0-3256 GCA_965650095.1 uncultured Pedobacter sp.
AACGTTAAGCCCTTCTTCCAGGATCATATCCAGTCCGCGCAAGGAAGCCTTGATCCCCGCAGCATCTCCATCATAAAGGATGGTGACATTTTGTGTAAACCGCCCGATCAGCCTGATCTGCTCCGTGGTTAATGATGTACCCGACGAAGCGACTACATTTTCAATTCCGGCCTGGTGAACAGCCAATACATCGGCATACCCTTCAACCAGGTAACAGTTATCCACCTCTCTTATGGCTTTTTTGGCATGGTATAGTCCATACAGCACATTAGATTTATGGTAAATGTCACTCTCGGGCGAGTTTACATATTTAGGAACATTCTTATCCGTCTTTAAGGTCCGGCCACCAAAACCGATCACCCTTCCGGTGAAGTTATGGATGGGGAACATGACGCGGCCCCTGAACCGGTCGTACAGCTTGCCCTTATCATTTCTGATAGACAGCCCTGTTTTCTCCAGGTATTCTACTTTATGCCCCGCTCCTGTGGCACGCTGGATCAGCGCATCCCATATATCGGGCGAATAGCCGAGCTGGAATTTTTTTAAGATATCTTCCCTGAAGCCACGTTCCTTAAAATAGCTTAAGCCAATTGCACGGCCTTCATTTCCAGTCCACAATTCATCGGAAAAATAACCGGCAGCGTATTCCGAGACGATATAGAGACTTTCACGTGCGTTCTGCGCCTCAATATTTTGTGGCGATTGCACCGTCTCCTCTACCTCAATGTTGTACTTGTTTGCCAGGTACTTCAAGGCTTCGGGGTAAGAATACTTCTCGTGGTCCATGATAAAATGGACCGAATCTCCTCCCTTTCCACAACCAAAGCATTTATATATGCCTTTGGTCACAGAAACGTTAAAAGAGGGCGTTTTTTCATTATGAAAAGGACAGTTCCCGATTAAACTGGTCCCCCGCTTTTTCAGCGCAACAAAATCACCAACCACCTCCTCTATCCGGGCAGTATCCATAATTTTATTAATGGTATCCTGGTTAATCATGCCTATGCACCAAATTTAAACGAAGATTTCTCATTCATGATATTTTATACAAGAAGCTGTTCAAACTTCGCTAAGTTAAAGAATTAGTTTCCTTTTCCTAAGTGGTAATCTTTATGAACAATTAAAAAACTCGCCCTTTCTTCCTTTTTAAAAGGGTAATCCCAGTTCCCCTGGTAAGTGATCTTTACAGGTAACTTTTCTCCCCTGAAGTAACTGGTTTCAATGTTCATCTGTACATCAAAATCAAACAGCATATTGCTGTATTTCATGTCTACATAACGGCCCAGTATCTCAAAATTCCGTTTATCAAAAATGGTGGTCAACTCTTTGATCATCAGACCATCCTTTGTTCCCTCACTTAAGTCCTTTTTAACTGTAACCTTAAAACGGTAAACGGGAATAGAATCCAGGTAAGTACCACTATGATAGGCATAATCGTAATACTGGCGCATATTTGCCGTAAAGATCTGAGTTTTGCTCCCGATAAAAGGCAGTCCCTTTATAGGCTTTCCCGGCGCAAATATCAGCGTCTTTAGTTTATCCTTATAACTTTCGTTGGTATCTCCAGCTTTGCCGCCTGCAGTCATCGGCCCTTCCTTAACAAAGTCAGTTTTATAGGCATTCATAAAAATGTAATCAAACATCTCAATGGTATACAACTGGTATTTACCGTTCTTTTTATACACCTTGCCTGTATCCTGCCTGGCCAGGTAGACCAGCTTATCCTGGCCTTCATTCTTGTGCTTTATCTTACGGAAGATACGACCTTCTATCCGGTTCTTTTTGTCGTAAGTATAAATCCGGTTTTCGGCAATGAAATTATACCGTTTCATATTTCTGAAGGCCTGATAAAAGCTTTCATCCGTAATGATCGCATTGATAAAGGTCTCCACTCCAAATTTCTGGGCCTGAATGTTCACTACCGAATCGAGCTGGATCGTTTTAATGGTATCCGGATTAAAGCGTGGAATCTCCTGCGCAAAGCCATTAAAGAATGGCACCGCAAACAGGATCAGCAGCAAGGCTTTCTTCATTAACGCCAACGACTAATTCCCCAGCTGTTTAAGCGCCATATAAGCCATCAAACCGGTAGAGATTTTCAATGCATCCTCGTCGATATCAAAATTAGGCGTATGCACCGAATAGCAGGTATCTTTGGATTTATTCCCGGTACCCAGCCTGTAAAAACAAGCATCTGTAATCTGCGAATAATAGGCGAAATCTTCAGCCGCCATCCAGATATCCAGGTCGAGCACATTCTCCTTACCCAGGTAATCTTCGGCAAAGGCACGCGCATTGGCCGTTACCTTTTCCTCATTAATTAAATAAGGATAACCATTCATAATGTTAAATTCACAGCTTCCACCCATGCTTTCTGCAATGCCCTCAGCCATTTTCTTCATCAGGCGCTTCGCTTCCTTACGCCATTCCTCATTCAGCGTTCTGAAGGTGCCTTCAAGTTTCACTTCATTGGGAATAATATTCGTCGCACCGTTGGCAATTACCTTTCCGAAAGATAGTACCGATGGCAAGCGCGGATCCGCATTTCTGCTAACGATCTGCTGTAAGGCTACAATAATATGTGAAGCGATCAGTACCGGGTCTATGTTCTGGTGTGGCTGTGCCCCATGTCCGCCTTTCCCCCGAACTGTGACATACAGCTCATCTGTCGAGGCCATGTATATACCCGAGCGAAAGCCGACCTTTCCCGCATCAATCAGGGGCATCACATGCTGTCCGATGATGTGCTGGGGTTTAGGGTTTTCCAGAACGCCTTCCTTGATCATGATGCTGGCCCCACCAGGTAAAATCTCCTCGCCAGGCTGAAAAATCAGCTTTACCGTTCCGCCAAACTCAGCTTTCAGGCTGTTTAAAATATGTGCTGTACCCAATAAAGAAGAACTATGGACATCATGTCCGCAAGCATGCATTACACCCGGGTTTTTCGACGCGTAGTGCCTATCATTGGCTTCCAGGATCGGCAATGCATCCATATCCGCACGCAGCGCAATGATCTTATCCGAAGGCAGGTCGCCCTTAATCAATCCAACAACACCCGTATCAGCCATTTCAGTATAGGAAATTCCCAGGTCAGTTAACCTGTTTTTAATGAATGCTGAAGTTTGAAATTCCTTAAAAGAAAGCTCCGGATTTGCATGCAGGTGCTGACGGTAACCAACAACCTGTTCAAAAATAGTATCGGAAAGTGCCTGGATCTTGTCTTTAATTATCATTGCTGTAATTTAAATTAGGTGCA
>CBFGNP010000631.1:0-3249 GCA_965650095.1 uncultured Pedobacter sp.
TACTCTTTCTTTGAACCTTTGCTCTTGGCATAACTTTAAAAATTACTAATGTTTTTACTAATGATGCTTATTACCCCGGTTTTCCATAAAGCCGGTAAAAAAAACATTATTTTTTTTATTTATGCGTACTTGCGTAAGTCTGGATGATGCTAAAGCCGGCTTCATCAATTGCATAGGTTAATTTATCAATTTTTGAAGTAAGGATATTGTACATGATGATCGCGAAAGTAGAAGTACCGATACCAGTAGCCGTATTGATCAGGGCCTCAGAAATACCAGTTGCCAATGCAGCCTGATCCGGAGCTCCAGAGTTAGCCAATCCACCGAAGGCCTTGATCATACCAGTTACCGTTCCTAATAGTCCTGTCAGCGTACCAACCGAAACCAGGGTGGCAATTACTGTTAAATTCTGCTCTAACATTGGCATCTCCAAAGTTGTCGCTTCCTCGATATCTTTTTGTATTGCTAAACATTTTTGATCGGTATCCATGTTTGGCTCAACTTCCATTTCACGGTATTTTTTTAAGCCTGACTTGATTACGTTTGCCACAGAACCTTGTTGTCTATCACACTCAGCCATAGCAGCTTCGATATTGTTGGTGTTCAAAAGTGACTGGATCTTTTTAACGAAAGAATCTAATCCACTTTTACCTGTTGCTTTACTGATTACGATAAAACGCTCGATAGAGAATACGATCACCATAAGGAACATACCCAATAACACAGGTACGATTACGCCACCTTTATAAGCCATACCCATATAGTTACCTACTTTTGGAAGTGTGTCATGCAAATCAGGATCAGCGCCATCGATAAAATTACCTCTGTCACCAAAGATAAACTTGTAAACACATATTCCGATAATGATGCAAATTGGAATAGTTAATGTTGCGAATAAATTTGAAGCTGTTGAGCTCTCTTTTTTTACTGTTGTAGGTTTTGGTGCGTTTGCCATTTTTTTTTTAGTTTTTTAGTTTTTAGTACTTTGTTTTTTTTTAAAATTAGATAAATATTCCGTAATACACACAACGAGCATTATAAACAATTGTTGTAACAACAAATTTATAATTTTGATTTTAATTGCAAATTAAATTTTCGTTAGCGTATTACCCCGATTATTTCCCTTCACGTAGTTAGTATAATTAAAAAAGATTGCCCCTTGGAGAGACAATCTTTCACAATTAAAACTAAAAAAAAATTGAAATGCAAATTTTTCGAAAAAAAAATGCTTTTAATGTGCGTTTTCAGCGACTTTAGGAAAGGATGCCAGCATTTCTTCACTTGCGTCAGCTTCAAATTGCTTGAAGTTGTTCACAAATGCAAGTGCAAGTTCATTCGCTTTTTTATCATATTCCCTCCGGTCTGTCCAGGTATTTCTTGGATTAAGTATTTTGGCCGGAACATTCGGACAGCTCAGTGGGATGCACAGGCCGAATACCGGATCTGCTTCAAAACTGATCTGATCAAACTCTCCATTAAGTGCCGCCGTGATCATAGCCCTGGTGTAAGCAAGCTTCATTCTTTTGCCGACTCCATAAGCCCCTCCGGTCCAGCCAGTGTTGACCAGCCAGACGTTCACGTTGTGCTTCTGCAACTTTTCGCCAAGCAAACCAGCATAGCGGGTAGGGTGCAATGGCAAAAAGGCCTTCCCAAAACAAGCCGAGAAAGTGAGCTGAGGTTCTGTAACTCCTGCTTCTGTTCCAGCAACCTTAGCCGTATAGCCCGAAATAAAATGAAACATAGCCTGCCCTGGTGTTAATCTGGAGATAGGCGGCAATACACCAAAGGCATCGGCTGTCAAAAAGAAAATGTTCTTAGGGATTCCAGCAATAGAAGGCAGGATTGCATTATCTATATAATTGATCGGGTAAGCCACCCGGGTATTTTCCGTTTTCTCTATATTAGAAAAATCCACTTTTCGGGTGTGGGCGAAATAATTGATATTTTCCAGCAGTGACCCAAATTTAATGGCATTAAATATCTGGGGCTCTTTTTCAGCGGTCAGGTCTACACACTTGGCATAACAGCCTCCCTCAAAATTAAAAATGGTGTCCTCACCCCAGCCATGTTCATCATCACCGATCAAGCCCCTTTCAGGATCAGCGGAAAGCGTGGTCTTCCCGGTACCAGAAAGACCAAAAAATATAGCGGTGTCCCCATCCTTACCGACATTCGCCGAGCAATGCATGGACAATGTATTTTTCTCTGTGGGTAACAGAAAATTGAGCACGGAAAATATTCCCTTTTTTATTTCACCTGTATAACCTGATCCACCTACCAGTATCATCTTTCGGGTAAAATTCAGGATAGAGAAATTTGGCTGCCTTGTTCCATCAATGGCGGGATCAGCCAAAAAAGAAGGCGCAGCGATAATCGTCCATTCCGGCTTCCCGACTACCTCACCTGCTTCAGATCTCAGAAACAGGTTATTTGCGAAAAGATTTTGATAGGCTGTCTCTGTAACCACCCGGATGGTAGTTTTGAACCGCTCATCGGCACAGGCATAGGCATCCCTAACATAGAAGTTTTCCTGATTCAGGTGTGCCGTGATCTTTTCAAAAAGTGAATCGAAATGCTGAGGATCAAACTTAATGTTGATATCCCCCCACCAGACAGCATCTTCAGTGATGTCATCGCAAACAATAAATCTGTCTTTTGGAGAACGCCCTGTAAATTTGCCGGTGTCAATTGCCAATGCTCCGCTATCAGCAAGCGTACCTTCTCCTCTCTTTAAGGCTTCTTCGACCAATTGTGCTACATTAAGCTGAAATAAAGCCTTATCCGAATCCAGGTTCAGATAGGCCAAGTCAGGCTTAAGCATAAATGCTTTGCTCATAAGTAATAAGTTAGTCCAGCAAAGTTATACACATTAAAAGGTAAAGTGTAGGGCTTTTCGCGAAAATATTTACTTATTGTCGCTGATACACTAACAACAATCAACTGTAAATCAGCAACTTAAAACGATTACAGAAAACCTTTTATCCGCCTGACTTTTTTGCCTTATAACCTTCCTTTTGCAGCAACAGCAACACTTTATCCCTGAAATCGCCCTGAATTAAAATCTCCCCATCCTTGGCTGAGCCGCCTACCCCACATTTATTCTTCAGCATTTTAGCCAGTTTATCCAGATCTTCCCCGCTTCCAATAAAACCGGTCACCAGAGTAACGGCCTTTCCTCCCCGGTTTTTTTTATCAAGCGTCACCCGTAAATCCTGCTGTCTATTCGCTAAAGTTTCAAAAGGCCCCGTA
>CBFGNP010000632.1:0-3237 GCA_965650095.1 uncultured Pedobacter sp.
TTCCACGTTCCCGCGGGCGTGATGCTGCTCACCCGCGGCGACACCCGGATCTCGCCGGTCAATCCGCCGCTCATCAAGGCGCTGATCGCGCTAAGACCTGCTTTGCCGTTTTGGCAATTGTAGGGGCTGGCTATTCGGCAGATGCCCAATTGACGCAAAAATTCATAGATCCAGTAAACATGGACCTCTCGGTGAGACCTGGAGATGACTTTTATCAGTATGCGAGTGGCACCTGGATCAAAAATAACCCTGTTCCGGCGAAAGAGACCCGTTGGGGTAGCTTCAATGTATTAAGGGATTTCAATATCAATGCAGTAAAAGGGCTGGTCGAAGATGCTGCAGCGGATCAGTCTGCACCTGCAGGATCAGTAAAAAGGCGGGTAGGTGATTTCTATACTGCGGCCATGGACAGCATTACCATCGAGAAACTGGGTTATACCCCCATTAAGCCGGAACTGGAAAAAATTAAACAGCTTAAAAGTATAGCTGATGTACTCGATCATACAGCCTACCTGAGAACCGCAGGGATCACTGCGCCTATGTTTGGATTTGGCGTTGGGCAGGATAGAAAAAATGTAAACAAGTACCTTACACAACTGGGACAAGGAGGTACAACCTTACCCGACCGGGATTATTACCTGAAAGATGATAGCAGAAGTGTTAAAATCCGTGAGGCTTATATCAGCTATATGACAAAGCTGTTTAGGTTAACGGGCAGTCCTGCAGCTGAAGCTGCAAAAAAGGCTGTCGCGGTCATGGCTATTGAAAAGAAATTTGCAGAGGCGCAGATGAGCAGACTGGAAATGCGTGATCCTTATAAAACCTATAATAAATATACCGTAGCTGATTTTAATAAAATAACGCCGGGCATTGACTGGAAAGTTATGTTGACTAAATTTCTGGTTGCGGGTCAGGATACGGTATTGGTTTCCTCACCTAAATTCTTTATTAGTCTTGACGGAATGCTAAAGGATGTTCCGCTGGCCGACTGGAAGACATACCTGGAATGGAATATTTTAAAAAGTGCAGCGCCACATTTAAGCAGTCCCTTTGTAAATGCCAACTTTGCTTTTAACCAGGTGCAAAGTGGCCAGAAGGTGCAAACCCCGCGCTGGCAAAGGATGTCGCAGCTAACAGACGGCACCATTGGCGATCTTTTAGGCCAGCTGTATGTAGCGAAATACTTTAAACCGGATGCGAAGGTCCGGATGAATGAATTGATCAGTAACCTTAGGAAAGCATTCGAGATCAGGATTAAAAACCTGGATTGGATGAGCGAGGAAACCAAACAAAAGGCACTTGAAAAATTACACGCTTTCGCCCCAAAAATCGGGTATCCTGAAAAATGGAGAACTTATGAGGGCTTGCTGATCAGTCCGGATTCTCATGTGCAAAACCTGCGGAATGCCGGTGCCTGGGCCTATAGGGAGATGATTGACCAGCTGGGAAAACCGGTAGACCGTACCCGTTTTGGAATGACCCCTCCTACAGTAAATGCTTATTACAGTCCGACGATGAACGAGATCGTATTCCCTGCGGGAATTCTGCAGTTTCCCTTCTTTGACCCAAATGCCGATGATGCGGTAAACTACGGCGGAATTGGCGCTGTCATTGGCCATGAAATGTCGCACGGATTTGATGATACTGGGAGCCAGTACGACAAAGATGGCAACCTGCGCAACTGGTGGACCGCGGAAGACCGTGCAAAGTTCAATGCAAAAACCAGCTTGCTTGGACAACAATTCAGCGGCTATAAAGTACTGGACACGATTTCTGTGAATGGTAAACTGACTATGGGGGAAAATATCGGTGACCTCGGCGGTTTAAATGCGGCATATGAAGCCTTCAAAATGACAAAACAGGGACAGTCTGGTCAAAAAATTGATGGCTTCACGCCAGACCAGCGCTTCTTTTTATCATGGGCACAGGTATGGAGGGGAAATATTTTACCTGAAACCGCAGAGCAGATGATCAAAACAGATACACATTCACCCGGTGAGTTCAGAACCATCGGCGCCCCGGTAAATATGGATGCCTGGTATGAAGCATTTGATGTAAAAGCCGGAGATCAGTTGTATAAGAAGCCAGAGGAAAGGATCAGGCTCTGGTAAGAATTACATGTCCAATTATTAACTGGCCATATACTTTGCCTGGACTTTTTTAGGTAGCTTGGCCAAAACCAAGGCTCTGGAAGCAGCAATACGGCCTTTTAATTCCTGATCGGGCATAACATCGAGTCCGCTTAAGGTTACCCAATGACGTTTGGCCATATGCCCAGCCTGTTGGATTCCTGGCCGTGCTACAAGTCCGTCAAAATCATCAGGATCACATTTAAAAGTAAGATGTCCATCTTCCAATGAGGCAATTACAAAGATCTTTTCTTCAATCATGAAACAAAGGTGTTCCCATTTCATATCTTCAGTAGCCCCGTTTAAATCCAGGCAAAATTCTCTAAACGTTTCAATATCCATACCATTGATTAATGCTTAAAGTTAAGCTTTTTAGTTAAATTTGTTCAGATGAATAGAATTACCTTAACCGCTGATGGTTCAAATACCTTATATAATGAGACCATTGGCGAACATTACCACTCCAAGCACGGTGCCCTCGGGGAAAGTAAACATGTGTTTATTGATGCGGGACTACAGCATGCAGTTGACCGCTTTCCCGACCAAGGAATCAACATCCTGGAAGTTGGCTTTGGTACGGGGTTAAACTTTTTATTGAGCGTTGCCTATTGCGAGAAAAAGCAAATCCCGCTTAAATACACAGCACTTGAGGCTTTCCCCCTGACGATTGAGGAGCTGGAATCAACAGGCTATGACAATTATTCATCGCGCGAAATATGGGAAGGAATGGTTAACAACTATGGCAAGGCATTGCAGCAAGCTGTAAACATCCTGCCTTTGCAACAATTGAGAATTGTTCATACCTATTTACACCGGTACGAAACAGCAGCCCGGTTTGACCTGATCTATTACGATGCGTTCTCTGTGCAGCATCAGCCGGAAATGTGGACGGATGAGGTCATTGCCCATGCTTGTCAGTTCCTGAAACCGGGAGGTATTTTTGTCACCTATGCCATTACCGGCAAACTTAAACGTGCCTTAAAGGCGATAGGATTTACCATTGAGAAGTTACCGGGTGCACCGGGGAAAAGAGAGATGCTCAGGGCGACAAAAATGAATGAAGCTAAGTAGTCATCGCTCTATCAGCCAGCAGGTAAACGGACTGAGC
>CBFGNP010000633.1:0-3232 GCA_965650095.1 uncultured Pedobacter sp.
AGAGATGTGGACATCGTCCGGCAAAAGGCTCTGCATTTCCGGGATTTTGGCCTTTAAGGATTTAACCACCGACCAGGTCGATGCGTCTGCAGTTTTTACAACAGGTATATAAACCGACCGTTTTCCATTGATCAATGCATAATCTACAGTAACATCTGCTGCATCAGCAACCCTTGCCACATCCCTCACCAATATCGAAACGCCGTTTTTAGTGGCTATGGGAATATTGTTGAATTCATCCACAGTCTTCACCAATGAGTTCATCGAGGTCACCATCATGGTATTGTCCAGCCTGAGGTTTCCCGAAGGCGACATCACATTGAACTTGGATAAAGCCCCTACCACCTCGTCCGGGGTCAGGTTATAACTCCTTAGCTTGCTCGGGTCTACGTTGATGGTAATCGAGCGGGAATTGGCACCGAATGGCGGTGGCGCAGAAAGTCCGGCGACCGATGAAAACATGGGCCTGATACGCGTTGCTGCCATATCGTAGATTTCTTTCAGGCTCCTGGATTTGGCAGAGAGCACAAGCTGGCCCACGGGCAGTGAAGAGGCATCAAAGCGGACCACCTGCGGAGGCAGTGCTCCGGGCGGAAAGAACTTCATGGCCCTGTTTACCTGGAGGGCAACCTGAGCAGAGGCCTCAGCCATGTTGGTGCTCTCATAAAAGCTAAGCTTTAACATGGTGAGTCCCTGGATGTTCTTGGCGGTAATGTTTTTTATACCGTTTACATAGAGAAATTGATCCTGCAAACGGGTAGAGAAAAAGCCCTCCATCTGCTGGGGCGACATGCCTCCATAGGATTCGATAACATATATAGTTGGAGAATTAAGTTGGGGAAAAATATCTATTGGGATCTTCAGCGCGCTGAGCACTGCAAAGAGCAGTAAACTCGCGGTGATCACCACTGTTGTAACCGGCTTTTTCAGGGCCGAGGTAACCATTGACATATCTTTATTATTTTAATGCGTTTAACAGGGAATCTACTTGATTGGTGGCAATAGCCTTTTGAAAAAGAGCCCGTACGTACAGGTACTTTGCGTTAACAAAATCAGTTTCTGCGCGGTAGAGGATGGTCAGGGCTGCATTGAGTTCAATGATATCGGTCAGCCCGTTCTTGTAAAGGGAAAGCTTTTGGCGGTACCCTGCTGCAGCGGCCTTTAACTGATTGGGTATTTCATCGAGTCTTTTATGCGCGGTACTGATTTCGAGGCCCGCCTGAAGGGCGGCATTTGATAACATTAGTCGCTCCTGCTCCAGTTCCTTTAAGTAAAAGTTACTGTTGGCCTTCTGGGTCCTGAGCTTCAACTGACGTCTTCGCAGATCGAAGAGGTTGTAGCTGATCCCTACGCCCACGAGGTAATTTTCCCGTTGCCATTCCAGGCCGCTCGAGAGACTGTTGAAGTTGTCATTGGCATCAATACTCGAGCCCCGCGACCAGGCCGCAGCCTGAAGGCTTACCTTTGGATTATAGGCTTTTCTGACCAGGTTTTCTTTCTCAATGCTGCTGAGGTAGTTACTTTTGTAAAAATCAAGCAGCGGATGGCTTGAACTGTCGGTAAGGTTTACAGATAGGTTTACCTCGAGCGATTTTAACCGGTCAAGGATCGTACTGTCAGCAACAATACTTTGTGCCTTGAGTCCACTGATTGCTGCAATATTTAGCTGAACCTGTTTATAAGTATTGTCCATTTCGATATAGTTCAGCCTTGATTTAGAGAGTTCGGCACCTGCAATGCTGGTATCTACACCCGGGCGCACACCGCTTCTGGCAAGGGAAAGAATCGAACGGTTGATCTGCTCATTGCGCCTGATATTGCTTGCCTGGATGGATAACATATCCTGAAGCTTTAAAAGGCTGAGGTAATCATCAATGGCAATGGCCCTGGTCTGGTAGCGCCGCTGGGCAAACCTGGATCGCTCGGCGTCAAGTTCTGACTTGGCTACCGCATTCTGGGTCTTGTAGGCACCAAAGTTGTAGACCTCCCAATCCAGGGAAACAATGCCAAGGTTAGTGAGTGCGGCCTGGGTATTACTGCCTGTACGCACGCCCCTGGAATTGGAGGGAACGATACCAAAGGCCATATAAGGCCCTGCCACGTTATTGTTTGAGCCCATATCTGCCTGATAGTTAAGTCTCAGGTTGGGAAGGGCATTCGCTGCAGTCTCTTTCAACTGGGCGGCACGGATATCTACCGCCGCAGAATCAGCGGCCAGTGAAGGCGAAAAAGCGGTCACGTGATCTATCAGATCAACGATCCCGATGGGTTTTGGGGAGGTTTGGGCATGGCTTTCCAGCCCCATATATAAAAGTGGGAACAAACAGAAAATCTGTTTAATACGGATCATGTCTTTAAATTAAAATTTAAGGAAAAAGATTTGACGGACGTATAGGACAGGAAACACGGTGATTAACCGGCCGTCTTCACTTCATCATATGAAGGCCTGTCTATAAAAGAAATCTGGAGTTAAATCTCAGATCCGAAAGACCTGGTTGGAAATATAAATTGGGACTGATCCGGCAATCCTGTATCTGATCTCAAGAAAATACCTGTTAAGGTTTGAGGTTAAGAGCGAAAGCCCCAAAAACAGAATAACCCCGATGATAACTGCTTCCAGAACAGGAAGCACGATTTTCTTCCGTTCATCGAGGATACACTTAAACTGTCTGGTAATTTTGGAATCCTTTCCAAGTGGAGAAAAGTTGCCACTGTACTGGGCTGCTGATTTTATTCCTCGTGCGGATTCTAAAAGGGAAAGGTTCGATAAAAAAAAGATGTTACCCAAAGAGATAATCAGATACAGCAAAACAACTCCGATTATAGAGCAATTGGGCACCTGCTTAATTTTCACATCATTCAATTTTAACAACCTAAATAAATTGGTGCTAAAATCCGCATTAATCTAAAAATCTGGCAGAATAAACAGCAACAAAACCGTTACAGGAAAACAATAAATGCGATGTAACGGAGATAAAGATTGTACTTTTAGGGCTAAGCATCTCATTAATTGGATGCAAAAAAGATGAAGAGAATTCTTTGATTGCTGTGCCAGAATTTTCTGACATCAAGATTGGAACAGCAAATACAAAAACTGCATATGCAGGACAGGATTTCCATATTGAGGCTACGCTCAAAGCTGGTGCCGATTTGTCTGGTCTTAAGGTACAGATCACTCCTGTAGTTTCCGGAAGAGGATGGTCATTTTCTCAGAATAATTATCGGTTTAGTT
>CBFGNP010000634.1:0-3228 GCA_965650095.1 uncultured Pedobacter sp.
ATTGCCCCACCAGGGTTAAGATTTTGTCTTTTCCGTTGGAAGCTAAACAGTGTTCATTATCCGCCATTTCCATTTCCAGTACCCGGAAACCAGCGGCAAGCTTTGTTGCTCCTACCTGCGCTATTCTTCCGGCCATCCTATGGGTGATCAACCTTAGCCTGCCCTCGTCATTTGTACGGATAGCCTCCTGTATTTCGTTGCTGTCTTTCAAACTGTCTTCAGAAAACCTTAAAAGTATGCGTTGCAGCTGTTCCTGGTCATCAAAGGTCATTTTCTTTAAAGCAGTCAAATCCAGACTGACTTCTTCCTGATCTTCGGCGATCTCCTCTTTATCAAGTTCATCCGTTTCCCGACTATAAAATAAAGACAAAAGTTCATCTTCCTTAAATGGCTTCATCAACAGACCATCGAAACCGTTATTCAAAAGGAATTCCCGTTCATCGGGCAAGACCTGCGCGGTAATGGCATAAATTTTTACCGTGTGGCCGACTTTTTCTCTTAGCATCCTGCAAAGTGTTATCCCGTTCATTTCCGGCATGCGAATATCCATCAGTATATAATTAACGGCTTCGTCCCATGGTGCAGCCAGTAATTGCGAAGGTGAGTTAAAAAAACGGGCATCAATCTCGTGTTTCCGATAAATGAGTTCACACAAATCGAGGATCAGCTGATCATCATCTACAATCCAGCCTCTTCCTTTATAAATTCCAGGTTGCACCGACAATCGCTCATTCCCAGGTGCTTCCGCAAATTTAAAGGTCAGGTAAACCGTAAAAACACTTCCTTCTCCCTTCCTGCTTTTCACATAAATTCTTCCACCCTGCTGCTCGGTAAGCGATTTGATAATGGTTAAACCCAATCCGGCACCTGTCTTGTTCACCTCCTCGTTATCCAGGGCATTGACCTGTTCAAACTCATTAAATATCCGCTTACATTCGGCCTCAGTTAATCCAATTCCGGTATCTTTTACCAGGAAGGTAAAATGAAGTTTATTCCCCTGCCTTTTAAAAAATGCCGATAAGGTCACCTTTCCCTTTGCAGTGAATTTTATCGCGTTGCCGATCAGATTATATAAGATCTGTTTTAACCTGAAAGGATCGCCTTCTATGTAAGTAAGCCCGGAGAGCTCAAACTCAGTGATCAGTTGAAGCGATTTCAGTTCAGCCTGGGCACGCATTACGGAAACCACTTCGTCCAGCAGCTGTTCGATGTCAAATATTTTCTCCGAAAAGGTGAATTTACCGGAAATAATCCTGTTGTAGTCCAATACTTCATTCACGATCTGCAGCAAGTGCTCCGAGGAATGGTATATAGCCTCTATATCCTTCCGTTTAGGATGTTCCTGTTTCCTGATCATCTCTGAATAGCCAATAATTGATTGCAAAGGCGTTCTGATCTCATGACTCATATTTGAAAGGAACCTTTGTTTGGCCATCCCATGGTATTCCGCTTCATCTTTAGCCAGCTCAAGTTCGGCTCTATATTTATTGCTTTTGGTGATGTCTGTTAAAATCAGATACAGCAGCAGCACGGTCAAAAGAAAAAAGACCAGCATGATCATGCTGATGGTGTTGATGCCTGTATTAACCACTTGCTTTGCCTGGACACCATTTAATTCTATCTGGGCAACAACTTCACTTTCAACCTTTCTTAAAACATCGAGCATCTGGCTAACCAGCAGGCTATTCGCGTTGGCTAAGGTGGCTTCTCTATTTAAGAAACGCTCGTTCTTAATCCGTTGCTCCTTTTCAATAACTTTTAACGATTGCTCCAGATCCCTGGTTACCTGGTCTTCGGCCGACAGCGCAATGGTGTCTCTTTTTACCTTTTCTTCATTTACGATCCTGAAAGAATTGTCTTTTTCATTATTCTTTTTCTTGCCAAACAGTTTATTAAAGAAGCCCCTAGGGCGTTCTTCCGTCGGATAGATGGTTGTTGTAGACGTTTTTTGTTCAGTGGCGACAATCGTACTGTCGGCATTTTCTGAGCTTTTGGCAACAAGCGCATTGATATTTTTAACCCTTGCAGAGAACGACTTGTTATTTACCAGCCGCTCCCTTACTTTCAGGTAATTGACGAATTGCTTGTCCCGTTCGCTTAAAAGCTTTTTAATGGTCAAAATCCGTTCCAGTTGAACGGAATCATTGGTGTATAGTGTGGCCAGCGTATCCAATACACGCCTGAGCTGACCTGACTCTTTAAAAAGCTGATTATAGTTACCCGGATCGTTAAATGCCCGCTTCTTTTGCAACTGATCGAGACTGCTTATTCTTCTTGAAATGGCATTGACCACCCGGAGCCGCTCACTTGGGGCAGTTATATTTTCTACAGTGGCCAGCATTTCCTTGAAAGCGATTTTACTTACCCCCCAGGCCATGAATAAGGCAAAACAAGCCAGTAGCAAAGCAATGATGATCTTTCCTTTAATGGCCTTAAAAAAACTTTTTTGAGGTACACTGTTCATACAAAACGTTACATCATAAAACGGTGGTAATGATGTTTTAATATTTACCCTGTCAATTATGACAAAAACCCGGCTACAAATTCTTCTACTATAAAGACCCTAATGACCTGACCGCCTTCAGGAAGTCCCAGGGCTTCTTTGTGTTTGTGGCCTGTTTTTGTTCTTCTATCAATAACCGGGCAAGCTGTGTTATTCTGCTGTCGTTCTCGCTGACCGTTCTGTCGCCAAGCGCAACCAGTTTTTCAATATTGGAGGGACTTGCAGCGTCAAGCCCTTCTTTGATACTTTCAAGGCTATTGGGTTCTATGCGAATATAGTTTTGTGACTTCCCGGCCGAATGAAATAACTGCTGTAAGAAAAAATCACTTGTTTCGGCTACCCCACTCATCATAATGTCCAGGATAGCGGGTACAATCGCCATTGCACTGCTTTTTTTGAAATGATCGTAATCATAAGAGCGTCTGGAGCGGCCGGTACCTAATGACACCAGGAAAATGTCATTGATCCTGGTCTGGTTAAAAGCCTTTGTCACTTCGATCAGACCACTTAAGGCTGGGTTCGTTGCAAACACCCCCCCATCTAACAAGGGATAACGCACATTTGCCAGGGAGTGTATTTCCGCCACACTGAAATAAGTAGGCGCAGCAGAGGTGGCACGACAAACATCTTTTAAATAGAAATCGCGGCTATCGCCTCGGGCAATAGCCGATTGCTGCCTGAAGAAATGGGTTTTCCTCAGCTCTATGTTATAAGCACTTATGATG
>CBFGNP010000635.1:0-3223 GCA_965650095.1 uncultured Pedobacter sp.
AGATACGATCTACTGGTATTGCCGCCGAGTTTTCCATTTGGGGGAATGGAAAATCCTAATTTAACGTTTATTACACCCACTATCCTGGCTGGCGACCGCTCGCTGGTGAGCATTATATGTCATGAACTGGCGCACAGCTGGAGCGGTAACCTGGTAACGAATGCGACATGGAACGATTTCTGGCTGAATGAAGGTTTCACCAATTACTTTGAACGACGCATAGATGAAGTTTTGTACGGAAAAAAGGAAGCGGAGATGCAGCAGGTTTTTGCCAGGCATGCTTTGGATGATGCCATAAAGGAGATGGGGGCAGACAACAAAGATACCCACTTAAAAACCGATTATACGGGCCGGAATCCTGACGAGGGTACCAATGACATTGCATACGAGAAGGGGTTCTTCTTTTTACGTACCATTGAAGCTGCTGTCGGCCGGGAAAAATTTGATGCTTTTTTAAGGGGATATTTTGACGGGCATGCTTTTCAGTCGCTGACTACAGAACAGTTTTTAGCCTATCTCCAAAAAAACCTCATCAAAGGTGATCAGGCGCTGGCGGAGAAGATTGCCGTAAATAAGTGGGTATATGGACCAGGAATTCCAGCGAATATTGTTCCTGTCGAATCTGAGCGCTTTAAAGCGATCGATGGGCTGTTGGCTAAATGGCACAAATCCGGTTCTGTAAAGGGATTGAGCAAGGAAATCGTATCCAGCAATGAAAAGCGCTATTTTATCAGCCAGTTGCCTGCCGGGTTAACCGCCGCAGATATGGCTTTGCTGGACACTGAGTTTGCTTTCAGCACTTCCAACAATACAGATGTCCAGCTTGCCTGGTATGTCCTGGCCATCAGACATCATTATACCGCCGCCGATGCCAGGATAAAAGCCTATTTGATGGAAAACGGCAGGATGTGGCATATCATTCCGCTGTATAAAGAAATGATGGCGACACCCGGGGGATTAAAGACTGCAAAGGAGATTTACAAATTGGCAAGGCCAAATTATCATCCTATGACTTATCAGGCCATTGACAAACTATTCAGCTAAGCGGATTTCCCGAATGGAAAAAACCGGGTGCGTTAACTTTTCAGGACAAAAGTGTATTCTTACTGTGCAATAAACTGACCTATCGCAGGCCTTACTAAGAAAAAATAGGATTTATGAAGTTTTCCAAATGTTGGCATAGTATTTGTTTCTGATAAATCGGTTTAGTTTGGTTTAGGTTGATCTGTGGTGGATCGGCCTTATAAACGGGAATAGTCTCTCCGACTTATTCCCGTTTCTCTTTTAAAGCCTTTCCAATTTGATAAGATCCTTCCAGCGATTTTGTAAATTCATGGGCAACTGGAAACATAGGTGATCTGTGCCATCTCAACTGCCCCGAGAAATGTTGTGTCTAACAAAATTTTCAATTGCCTGGCCAGAAAAGTAAAATTGTATTATCTTTCCTAAACAATCTGAATATATGAACAAAGGACGCTTTCTGCTTTTAGCGATGCTATTGACCTGCCTGGGTGCAAATGCCCAAAGGCAAAACTTGTATTTTTTCAAAAAAACCGGACAACAGGTAAAACTGCGGGATAGTGCTGATTATCTCCGGATCGTTAAGGAGCCAGAGCCCGGATCTGAGCTGTATGTGGTCAATGAGCATTACCTGGATGGAACCAATAAAAGCAGGGGATTTTCCAGCAAAATTAATCCTCCCATGTACGCTGCGATTTCCATTGACTACAACTTTGCGGACGGAACGCCGGCCTATACCGTGTACAGCTATCCGGAGAAATTCATTACCAATGCGAATAACGTACAAGTGTCGCAGAAGGTATTGATTTCCAATACGTCCAATGAGATCATAATTTATACACAATAATTGGTTACGAAACTACCATTAAGGGAGAAACATCCCGTTATATTAAAAATGTCAAAGATGCTACCGGCAAAGATCTGGTCGTTGATGGTAAGGGGGAATGTGGTTTTTATGATACTGAGTTTGAACGGATCACAGAAAGTGGAAGCATAGAAAATGGCCTTTATGAAGGGGTATGGAATGGAGGGGGAGGAAAGGACGGCTCGACTTATAAAGAAACCTATGTAGCTGGTGTAATGGTATCGGGCGAGTCCACCGATAAGAATGGAAGCACATACACCTACACCAAATCTTCTATCAAGCCTCAGTTTAAAGGTGGAATGGATAAATTTTATCGCTTTCTTAGTAAGACCATTCGGTATCCCGCTGAATGCCAGCGTATGAGAATACAGGGCAAGGTGATGTTAAGGTTTACGGTGATGAAAGATGGATCACTTACAGACGTCAAAGTGACAAATAGTCCGCATCCTTTGCTGGCCGCAGAAGCGATCAGGGTAGTAAATACCTCTCCACCATGGGAACCTGGTGTACAGCGGGGCAAAATAGTTAAGGTAGCTTACAATATCCCTGTTTCATTTTCACTCCGCTGATGGCTGAATACACTTTGATTAGATGATAGACGTCGCTTGTGCAATTATCATTCGTGAAGACGGCAAGGTGCTGGTCACCCAGCGCAGCCAGACCATGACACTGCCATTAAAGATGGAATTTCCTGGAGGGAAAGTGGAGCCTGGTGAGCTGCCGCAGACCTGTTTAATCCGGGAGATACAGGAAGAATTAGCCCTGGACATTGAAATTATCTCGGAGATGCCTCCCAACCAGCACAGCTACCCCGGTGCCCGGATTAACCTGATCCCTTTTGTGTGCCGTATCCTTGCTGGTACGATTATTTTGAGCGAGCATGCTGCTTACGCCTGGCTGGAAGCAGCGGAGCTGAATGATCTGGACTGGGCAGAAGCCGATATACCGGTCTTTCAGCATTATTTAAGTTCCTTGAAGGACGGTCAATAAGCGCTGCCATCCGCTAATAATCATAATCGTATACCAGTTTAGGTTTTTCATTTTCGCAGATGATGCTTTTCGGGGGAAGAAGCACACTGCAATCAGAAACTATTTTCCATTTTTTATTAAAGGCTGCCTGCTCTTTTGTGTATTTATTTACCTTTTCCAAAAAAGCAGTGGTATCTATCTTTACGGAATAAGTTACAATGCCGGTTGGCCCGCCGCAAGCTTTCGACCCTATGGGCAGGAATTTCCAATCGGCTGAATTGACGCATTTTTCCTGTTCAGACATGGCTTTGATCTCTGCCATTAACCTTTCCAGTTGCTGTCGGTCGTCTTCCTTGCTGCCTTCGAACT
>CBFGNP010000636.1:0-3223 GCA_965650095.1 uncultured Pedobacter sp.
CTCATGGTACTGTGTTGTAAATGCAGGAAGCTTTAAAAAGAACATGGAACCAGAGTTTGCAAGCATGGACCAGGGTAACCACATCATCCTTTGTCTGCCCTTTAAAAAGGATACAACCTGGCTGGAATGTACCAGTCAGACCAGCCCTTTTGGCTTTTTAGGGGCTTTTACCGACGACCGTACTGTTCTGGCCTGCCTGGAAGCCGGTGGAAAACTGATCAGGACCCCTGCATTGTCCGTTCAAATGAATCTGTTAAACCGTAAAGCAGAACTTACGCTTGATGCAGCGGGTAATATCAGCGGAAGGATGACAACATCTTTCGGCGGTGCACAGTACGATAATTATGCAGAACTCGTTGATCAGCCCTTAAATGAGCAATTGAAACTGCTGAAATCAACATACGATATCGATAATATTAATTTTGGAACATTTAAACTCAACCAGAATAAAGGGGCTGAGCCAATTACAACAGAATCGCTGCAACTCAGCATACAGAAATATGCACCCCAAACCAATAGCCGCATTTACCTCGTACTCAATCCATTCAATAAAAAAGGTAATATCCCTGAAGTCAGAACCAGAACCCTTCCCGTTTTCATTAACAGGGGCTATACCGATACGGATGAAATTGTTTATACTCTTCCGGATGATATTCACATCGACCATATACCTCAGAACATAGCCATCGAAAATGCGTTCGGCTCCTATCAGGTGCGCATCAGAAAAGAGGATAAAAAACTCATATACCAGAGAAAATTTGTTTTGAATAACGGAACCTATCCTGCAGGCAAGTATGTAGATTTCGTCAATTTTATCAGTACCGTCAGCACATCCGATCAACTAAAAGCTGTTTTTAAGACGAATTCAGCTAAGGACTAAAATCCCAATGGCAATACCGATGATCATAATCAGGTACATGAGTATCTCGGTCGTCGCGAACTTTTTATATTTCGTCCAGAATGAAATATTCTGTTTCGGCATGGCTTAGTTGTTTAATGATCCAGCTTTAACAATGGCACGGTGATAGGCGGGAATGCTCAGATCGTCTACCACTACTCCACGGGTGGTAGAGGCGTGAACAAAAAAATTATTGTTCAAGTATACGCCCACATGATCTACGGCACCGCCGCCAAATGAAAAGAAGATCAGGTCTCCTTCGCTCAGGCTGCTGATGCTTTTTTCTTTTACCGCTTCAGCCTGATCTCTTGATATTCTGGGCAGCGAATTACCGTAAATGTTTTTTTGCAATAAAAAGGCAAAACCTGAACAATCTACCCCTCTTTTATCCAGTCCCCCCAGTCGGTAGTGAACCCCTGCCCAGTCTGTTATAAAGCGGTACAACTGACGGTTCTTTAAATGCGACATGGCATCAGCTGCTCTGGCCGCATTACCAGGCCTTACTGTATGTCTTCTTGAACTGCAGGCCGAAAAGATCAACATGGCCATAAGCATCGCAAATAAGTTCCTTTTGTTCAATACCGTTCTTTTATTCATATTACTGTTTAATTAAACGCTGTATTTCATCCAATTTCAATAAAGCTTCAACAGGTGTCAGAACATTTACATCCAGGTTGTTCAGCATATCCCTGATCTTAACCAGAATAGGATCATCTACCGCAAACATATGTAACTGATAAGCCTGGTTCTGAACCTTTTTAATGCTGTCCTTAATGCTCTGCCCTTCAGTCCGGTCTATTTCCAGCTTCTTTAAGATCTCATTGGCCCTGTTGATCAGTTTAGGTGGCATACCCGCCATTTTCGCCACGTGTATACCGAAGCTATGCTCACTCCCGCCCGGAACCAGCTTCCGAAGAAAAATTACTTTATTGCCAACCTCCTTTATCGACACATTAAAATTCTTAATGCGGTTCATGGTGGTGGCCAGCTCATTCAATTCGTGATAGTGTGTTGCAAAAAGTGTTTTTGGTTTAGCACTGGGATGTGTGTGCAAAAATTCTGCGATGGCCCAGGCGATGGAAATCCCATCATAGGTGCTTGTGCCCCTTCCTATTTCATCCAGCAAAATCAAGCTGTTATCGGAGATGTTGTTTAGAATGCTGGCAGTTTCATTCATCTCTACCATGAAGGTACTCTCGCCCGACGATAGGTTGTCCGAAGCACCTACGCGGGTAAAGATCTTGTCGACCAGCCCTATAGTCGCCGCCTTAGCCGGCACAAAACAGCCCATCTGGCCCATGAGCACGATCAAGCCCGTCTGACGCAGTATAGCAGATTTACCAGACATATTGGGCCCTGTAATGATGATAATCTGCTGACTCTCATTATCCAGGAATACGTCATTCGTAATATATTCTTCCCCCACAGGTAAGCTCTTTTCAATTACCGGGTGCCTTCCAACATTGATGTCCAGAACTTTTTTCCTGGTCAGCTCCGGCTTCACATAGTGATTGCTAACGGCGAGCTGTGCAAAGCAAAGCAACACATCCAGCTGAGCAGTTAAAAATGCATTGAGCTGTATGGGCCTGATATAGGCACTTACCTGCTGCATGAGTGCTGTATAAAGCCTCACTTCTATCTGCTGGATCTTCTCTTCCGCACCAAGGATCTGTTCTTCATACTCCTTTAATTCGGGCGTGATATAACGCTCTGCACTAACCAGGGTCTGCTTCCTGATCCAGTCTGCCGGCACTTTATCTTTGTGTGTATGCGTAACTTCCAGGTAATAGCCGAAAACATTGTTAAATGCCACCTTTAAGGAAGGTATGCCTGTCGTCAAGGCTTCTCTTTTCTGAATTTCTACCAGAAAATCCTTTCCGCCAAAAGCGATCTTACGCAGGCGGTCAAGGTCTTCATCTATCCCATCGGCAATAACATTGCCTTTGATCAGTAAAGCCGGCGGATCTTGATGCAGCTCTCTTTCCAACTTCTCCCTGATGCTTAAACAAGGGTCAAGCTGTCCGGCAAGCGCAGATAAGAAAGGGTTATTTGCATTTTCGGCCAGCTGTTTAACCGCTTCAATATGATATAGGGCCTTTTTAAGCTGGCAAAGTTCTCTTGGGCCAACCTTTTGGAGACCTACTTTAGAGATCAGTCTTTCCAGGTCGCCAATCTGTTTAATATGGGATAAGAAATCCTGTAAAAGTGCATCGTGTTTTACAAGGAAATCAACCATACCCAAACGCTCTTCAATTGGCTTCAACTCCTTCAGCGGCATGATGATCCATTTATGCAGCAACCTAGCACCCATTGGGGTACAGGTTT
>CBFGNP010000637.1:0-3222 GCA_965650095.1 uncultured Pedobacter sp.
CGACCTGCTCGTCGTTTAATTTCATGGAAATTATGTTTTCCTTTGTACTTGCTGCCACGATCTGGTTGTGTGCATTGACTTCATGGATCCATATCCAGTCAATCATCAAAAAATAAACAGGAATGCTGCATGATAACACAACAAATGCATAAATGATAAAGGCTTTTAGCGGCTTATTCAGTAGCTTAATCATATTTCCCATTTATAACCGTTCCCATACAGGGTTTTCAGATAGCTGCCACATCCGGCCTCCAATAGCTTTTTCTTTAGATTTTTAATGTGTGCATAGATAAAATCGTGGTTATCCAGCATGTCGGCCAGGTCGCCTGAAATATGCTCAGCTAAAGCACTTTTAGAGATTACCCGGTTTTTATTGCCGATAAAGAAAAGCAAAAGGTCTAGTTCCTTTTTAGTGAGCATGACGGCTTTGCCATGAACCGTTACCGATTTGGACAGCACATCTATTTTCAGTTCGTTCTGCTGGATGGTATTTGCATTGGCAAAGTTCCTGCGCCTGATTACCGAGTAAATCCTGGCCGCAAGTTCTGAAAGGTGAAATGGTTTGGCAAGGTAATCGTCGGCTCCGATCTGCAGGCCATTTATTTTATCTTCCAATGAATTTCTGGCTGAGATAATAATGACACCTTCTTCCTTGTTTTGAGCTTTAAGCAATTCAAGGATCTTCATGCCATTCCCACCGGGAAGCATGAGGTCTAGCAAAATGCAGTCGTAATTGTAATTATCAATCTTTTCCAGGGCTTGAGGATAATCTATGGCGAGTTCGCATAGATAATGTTGCGACGAAAGGTACGCCACCATACTTGATGCCAGTTCCGCTTCGTCCTCAACAATTAATATTTTCATCCGTATATAATTATTGATTATAGATTATTTTTTATTGGTATCAATGAGCTCGCAAGCTCGGTTTGATTTTTAATGGTGATGAAGCTATCATGATTTATTCATGCCACTGTGTATTTTTGAAAATCATGATGGTTTCACCGCCTAAAATCGCTTGATTAAACTGAAATTCAGATTCCCTTGTTGGTAGCCAGGACTAAAGACCATGTTCTGTGCTTTTCCCCGGAATATTTTTTGTTTAAGATAAGGATAAAGCAGGTAAGAAACTTTGGTTGATAAAATTCCAATTCCTGCACCTGCCACCACATCACTTACCCAATGTGCATTATTGTAAAGCCGTAAAATGCCAGTTCCCGTAGCCACCGCATAACCCGCGACGCCGTACCATACCGACTGATCTTTATATTCCTGGTATAGAAATTCTGCGCTCATAAAGGCGAAAGAGGTATGGCCGGATGGAAAAGAATTGTCCGAGGCGCCATTGGGGCGTGTCCGCTGAGTCAAGGCTTTGATGCCGCCAACGCTAGCCTGGGCAATTACTGCAGACATGAGCAGCATTGCACTGCGGTCGACCAGATTGTGCCTGGCTTTTACCCCTGCAAGATCAAGTCCGTACACCGCCACTGCAGGTGCATACCTTGTAAAATTGTCTACTTTCAGGGCAAAGGTTGGATGATCTTCCCGAAGTTCATTATTGGTGCTGTAATCAAGTCTTCTGATCACATTGTTCCCTGTAAGCGAGACCAGGCCGTAGCCAATGAAGACAGCAGGAACAATGAATGCCGCAGCTTTGGGCTTATTTTCTTTTAATGAAAGGCTATCCTGGGCAATGCCTAAAAGCGAATGAGAGAGCAGGATCAGCATACTAAAAAGATGTCTATTCATAGAAAGATCTGTTAATGTATTGTAAAAGTCTAAAATTACTAACGAATTATGAATAAAATCTGAACTGGTGGTCATATAATTCATCGACATCTTTCCTTTTGTACGTTGATGAAGGTCAGATGTCAATTCGGTTTTGGGTATTATTTCAATTCACCGCGATATTGCTGGTTCTTGGCTTTGAAATGCCATCATTCTCCAGTAAACCTAATCCTTCAGTACGTGTGTTGTATCTAAAATAAGTGAATGTTTTATCATCATCGGTGCAGGCGATTATGATTTCATCTACTTTGTCAATACCTTTTTTGATATAAAAGTTTGTGAAAGAGATTTGATTGTCCATAAGTCTTTTCCTAACCTGAGACTCCAGCGCGCCATAATCGTAATGCCATTGTGGTTCAAAACTTTTGCTAATGATTTGCGCATTACCTTCAGGTCTGTTTATATAGCGCATAATCCTTATTGAGCCAAATATGACAAAAAGGGTAAGGCTGATTATTTGCCAGTTTCTATTCACGTTACGGAGTTAATATTTATAATAAATTAAAGATGGTAAATTTATTAATCAACCACAGCCCCCTCCAATCAGAATTTTATAAACAATTCACAGAATCCTGTAAAACAGTCTGGCAATCGCTGGTGTATCTTTGTATAGTTAAACAAGTGGAATATGAACAATAATGTAGAAACGATTTCAATGCCGGTGCTGGGTATGTCCTGTGCGGCCTGTGCGGTGAGTGTTGAATCTATAATAGGCGCACAGCCCGGGGTGGAGAAAGCAGAAGTGAATTACGCATCTCAATCAGTCAGGGTCAGCTACGATCCCGATACCGTACAGCCTGAGGCCATGCAAAAAGCTGTTCAGTCTATCGGATACGATCTGATCCTGCAACAGGAAGGCGCTAAGGAATTGCAGGAAGAGGTGCAGCGGAATAATTACGAGGCCTTAAAAAACCGGATGATCTGGTCGCTCCTCTTAACCATTCCGGTAGTGATCATCGGCATGTTCTTTATGGGCATCCCCTACGGCAATTATTATATGATGGCCTTAACCACACCTGTGTTGTTCATTTTTGGACGGAATTTCTTTGTTAATGCCTGGAAACAGGGCAAACAAGGGAAAGCCAATATGGATACTTTAGTGGCTTTAAGTACAGGGATAGCCTATATTTTTAGTGTCTTCAATACCTTTTATCCCGAATTCTGGCACAACAGGGGACTGCATCCCCATGTATATTTCGAAGCCGCTGCGGTGGTTATCGTTTTCATCATGCTCGGCAAGTTACTGGAAGAAAAGGCCAAGTCGAACACTTCCTCGGCCATTAAAAAACTGATCGGGCTCCAACCTAAACATGTGATCCTGATCACGGAAGGTGGGGAAAAGGAAATTGCCCTTGCAGATGTGCAGGTGGGTGATCAACTCCTGGTACGCTCAGGAGAAAAAATCCCGGTGGATGGAGCAGTATATGAGGGCAATTC
>CBFGNP010000638.1:0-3216 GCA_965650095.1 uncultured Pedobacter sp.
CCTCACCGAAGAAAAGGGCTTTTATTATTCCCCTTCTTTTTCAAACAAAGGCGACAAGATCGTTTTTAGAAAAGGCGTAGGTAACGACGTATTGGGCTATGCTTATGGTCGTGGGACTGGCATTTTTACCATGCCGGCGAATGGGGGTGCCAAAACCCTGGTCTCTGAAAGCGGCATCCGGCCAGTCTTTAATACAGACGACAACAGGATCTTTTTCCAATCCTCCGAAGGGGGGAAAAAAGTTTTCAAAAGTGTAGACCTGAACGGCGGCAATGAGCGTACACATTATACCTCCACCTATGCCACGCAGTTTGCTCCTAGTCCGGATGGTAAATGGATGGCCTTTACCGAACTGTTCAACATTTACGTAACCCCCATGGTAACTACCGGAACAGCCCTTGAACTGTCATCAACCAATAAGGCTATTCCGCTTACCCGCATCACTAAGGATGCGGGAACCTATGTACACTGGAGCCATGACAGCCAGAAGCTATTCTGGACGCTGGGCGAACAATATTTCAGCAGAGCGCTAAAAACAGCCTTCAATTTCGCCGACGGATCCGCACAGGCCAGCCAACAGCCCGACAGCATCGGATTGCCAATAGGACTAAGGCTGAAAGCAGACATGCCTGTAGGCTTGACTGCTTTAACTGGCGCCAGGATCATCACCATGAAAGGTGACGAGGTTATAGAAAACGGTTCTATCCTTATAGAAAACAATAAGATCGTATCTATTGGGAAAAACTTGCCTATTCCGGAAAACACAAGAATCATTGACGTCACCGGGAAAACCATAATGCCAGGTATCATCGATGTGCATGCACATTTACGGACCAGCCCGGATGGTATCAGTCCACAGCAGGATTGGTCCTACCTGGCCAATCTTGCCTTTGGGGTAACCACTTCCCACGATCCATCCAGCAATACGGAAATGGTATTTAGCCAGTCAGAAATGATTAAAGCCGGCAGAATGGTCGGCCCCCGCTTATACTCGACAGGATCCATCCTCTATGGTGCAGATGGCGACTTTAAGGTGATCATCAATAATCTTGACGATGCCCTGTCTAACCTGAGAAGGTTGAAAGCAGTAGGTGCATTTTCTGTGAAATCATACAATCAGCCAAGGCGGGATCAACGTCAGCAAATTCTGGAAGCGGCCAGGCAATTGAAGATGTTGGTCGTTCCCGAAGGCGGATCTACTTTTTTTACCAACATGAACATGGTGGCAGACGGCCATACCGGAATTGAACACAGTATACCGGTTGCGCCGGTTTATAAAGATGTGACCAGCCTCTGGAGTAAAACGCAGGTAGCCTATACTCCTACATTAATTGTAAGCTACGGCAGCCAGTGGGGAGAGAACTATTGGTACGACAGGACCAACGTCTGGGAAAATGAGCGTTTGATGGCTTTTACACCACGCTCCATCATAGATCCCCGCTCCCGGAGAAGGACAACCTCCGAGTACGGTGATTATGGACACATTGAAGTCGCCAAGGCTGTGAAACAAATTGCTGATGCAGGTACGAAGATCAATTTAGGTGCCCACGGACAAATACAAGGTCTGGGTGCACACTGGGAGCTTTGGATGCTGGCCCAGGGGGGAATGACTCCCCTACAGGCCATTCGTTGTGCCACCTTAAACGGTGCTGAATATCTGGGTATGAGTAAAGAAATCGGCTCCCTTGAAATCGGTAAGCTGGCGGATCTGATCGTTATGGATGCCAATCCGCTGGATGACATCCGAAATTCGGAAAAGATCAGGTATGTGATGATTAACGGAAGGATTTACGACAGCTTATCTATGAACGAAATAGGCAGCCGGGAAAAAGTACGCGGAAAGTTATGGTTTGAAACAGGAAACGGCATGGTGTATACCTTTCCTACCGGAATTTCAGACACCTGGACGTTTACCACACCAAACTGCGATTAGCAGGCAGAACCGACTTAACTGGCAATTATAAATTCTGTGCAATGACAAAACCACTTGCCCAGGCCCACTGAAAGTTGTAACCGCCTAACCAACCGGTTACATCAACACACTCACCGCCAAAGTAAAGCCCAGGTACCTGCTTGCATTCCAGGGTCTTGGACGATAGCTCATCGGTAGCAATGCCACCGCGCATCACTTCCGCTTTATCATAGCCCTTGTCGCCAGCAGGCTTTACCTTAAATTGGTGTATGGTTTGTTCAATCTCTTCCAGCTCCGCCCTGATCAAAATAGCAACCTGCTTCTCCACGGGCAAATACTTACCCAATGCTTCTGTAAATTTCTTGGGATAATACCTGTTGAACAGGGTTGATAATAACATTTTACCATTTTGTCTACGCGCTGTTTCAATTAAAACGCCGATCTGCGCATGTGGTAACAGGTCGATATTAAACACCTCTCCCTGTCTCCAGTATGATGATATCTGCAAAATTGCCGGGCCACTAAGTCCCCAATGTGTAAAGAGGATATTTTCTTCAAATGCAATGCGATCATTGCTTACTCTACAGAAAACACTATTGCCTGATAGCTGCGCATACCAGGCTTCATCTTTTCCCGTTATCGTCAGCGGAACCAGCGCAGGGGCAGTACCAATAATCTTCAACCCATGTTTCCGCGCAAAACGCAGCGCAAAATCAGTAGCCCCCATTTTAGAAATAGGTAAGCCACCGGTAGCAATAACAAGTTTTGGCGCGGTAATTTTTCGGGTCTTGTTCTCTTTATCGTACCAGATCGTGAAGCGTTCCGGAAGCACTTCTATATCAGTCACCGTTACATCGCAGAGCAGTTGCTGACCAAAATCTTCACAGAGTGAAGTAAATACAGCAACAACATCCTGAGCCTTTTTCCCATCCGGGAACAACTGCCCCAAGGTTTTTTCCTTCCCTGCTATTCCATAGGTTTCAAAGAAGCTCACCGTATCATCAACCGTCCATTGCGTGAACGCTGATTTTACAAAGTGCTTATTTTCTGATATAAACTGCTCATCCGTAGTGTAGATATTGGTATAATTACACCTTCCTCCTCCTGAAATCAGGATTTTGGCCGCAGGCTGTTCATTTTTTTCAAGCAAAATAACCCGCTTGCCCAGGTAGCCTGCTTGTACCGCACACATCAAACCACAAGCTCCGGCTCCAATAATTATAGCATCTGCATCCATCAATCCGTTTATATTGTTATTTTTGTGCAAAATAAGCATAACTTTTTCATATAGATATGGCAAAACA
>CBFGNP010000639.1:0-3211 GCA_965650095.1 uncultured Pedobacter sp.
ATTGTGCTTTTTAGTCTTGTAATCGATAAAATAGGTTATAAAACAGCCATGATATTCGCTGTAGTGTGTCATATATCCTCAGCATTTCTCACCATATTTGCAAATGGATACTGGATGTTATATCTGGGCTCTTTCATTGTAGCTATTGGCAATGGTACTGTTGAAGCGGTAGCGAATCCGGTAGTGGCCACCATGTTTCCCAAACAAAAGATCAAATGGCTCAGCATCCTTCATGCAGGTTGGGCAGGTGGCTTAGTTTTAGGAGGTGTAATGGCACTAACATTAGGTGTTGAAACCAGGTGGGAATATAAAATCGCTTTAATATTAATTCCAACATTGATTTATGGGATCATGACGCTGGGCCGTAAGTTCCCGTTAAACGAAAGGGTTCAGGCAGGTGTGTCTTACAAAGAGATGCTTCAGGAAGTAGGGGCAGGTGGGGCATTGATTATTGTCGCCCTCATTATCTTTCAACTTGGTGCTGTATTCGGATGGTCTATCCCAACCAATGTAATCATTACCCTATTGATTACGGGAGGGTTTTGGTATTACACCAGAAGTTTCGGCCGTCCTTTGTTTATTATTCTACTATTGGTGATGATTCCACTTGCTACTACAGAACTGGGTACTGATAGTTGGATTACAGATTTGATGACTCCCGAAATGACCAAAATCGGACTTCAAGCCGGTTGGGTACTCGTCTATACCTCAGCAATCATGTTTGTATTGAGGTTTTTTGCGGGCCCACTCGTGCATAAAATTTCCTCATTGGGCTTGTTGTCACTATGCTCCGGAGTTGCTGTAATTGGCTTATATATGCTTTCTGCATCTACCGGAATGATGATACTCGTAGCTGCAACCATTTACGGATTAGCTAAATCTTTCTTTTGGCCTACCATGTTGGGGCTCGTTTCAGAACAATTTCCTAAAGGGGGCGCGCTGACACTAAATATTACCGGCGGACTGGGAATGATTGCTGCAGGGGTAATCGGCGCAGGGATTCTTGGTTTTATCCAGGATAAATCTGTAGATAGAAAAATCGCACAATATGATGTCGTAAACAATACGGTTATCCATAAAACCTATGTAACAGAAAAGAAAACCAGTTTATTTGGCAACTACGAAGGGCTGGACCAAACTAAGCTTTCAGGAGCTAGTCCTAAAGATCAGCACACCGTAACTGCCATACGTGATGGCGCAAAGAAAGAAGCCCTTCGCTACATTGTCATCTTTCCGCTAATCATGTTAGGTAGCTATCTTTTGCTGATGCTGTATTTTAGGTCAAAAGGAGGATACAAAGTTGTGCTGTTAGAAAATCGAACGACACAGGAGAATTAAATATGTCAGTAAATATAAAATATGGAGCAAGCACCTGGTTGTGGACTTCTCCATTCCAGACCTCATCTGTCGAAGAACTATTTTCTAAAATTTCGGCGCTTGGATTTGATGCGGTTGAGATTGCTGTCGAAGATCCATCGCTGGTTGACGTAGAAACGGTACGTTTAGCGCTTCAAAAATATAAGTTAAAGGCGGTTGTTTGTGGTGCTTTTAGTACTAGCCGTGATCTGACCAGTGAAGATCCTGATGTGCAGCAAAACTGTTTTAAGTATATTGAAACCTGCCTGGATTTATGTGTGTCATGGGGCGTTTCCATTTTTGCAGGGCCAATGTATTCTGCCGTAGGCAAAGCCAGGATGGTGCCGCCAGAACAACGTGAAAAGGAATGGCAATTAGCAGTTGTCAACCTGCGGATTGCTGCTGAAATGGCTGAGTCTAGGGGAGTACGTCTGGCTATAGAACCTCTTAACCGATTTGAGTCTGATTTGGTAAACACTGCCGAAGATGTAGTACGCCTGGTAAAGGATATTAACCATCCTTCAGCTGGAATATTGCTCGACGGATTTCATATGGCCATAGAGGAAAGGAATATAGAAACTGCGATTAAGTTGGCCGGCGATCAGCTGCTACACCTGCAGGTTTCAGAGAATTACAGGGGATCACCTGGTACAGGACAAACGCCATGGGATTCCTATAAGGCAGGACTTGAAGCTATAAACTACCAGGGAATAGTCTCGATAGAGAGTTTTACACCAGCAAATCAGGATTTGGCAGCAGCCGTATGTATCTGGCGTCCATTTGCTGATAGTCAGGATGATTTTGCGAAAGAAGGGCTTGAATTTTTAAAATCACATTTCAATAAATAATGGAGCAAAGAAAAATAAACATTGCCATAGTAGGCCTCGGTTTCGGTGCAGAGTTCATACCGATTTATCAGAAACATCCAAATGCTAACATGTATGCCATTTGTCAAAGAGATGCTGAGAAACTTAACAATATCGGGGATGCCTTTGGGATTGCTAAAAGGTATACCGACTTTGACGAATTACTGAAAGATCCGGATGTAGATGCGGTGCACATCAACACGCCGATCCAAAATCATGCTGAGCAATCGTTAAAAGCGCTTAGGGCAGGTAAACATGTAGCTTGTACAGTTCCTATGGCTACCAGTGTGGAGGAGTGCCGGCAAATTGTTGCAGCGGTTCAGGAGACTGGATTAACGTATATGATGATGGAAACTGTGATCTACAGCCGCGAATTTTTATTTGTAAAGGAGCTTTATGAAAGAGGTGAGCTAGGAAAACTACAATTTTTACGGGCTTCGCACCAGCAGGAAATGGCTGGGTGGCCGGGGTATTGGGAAGGTTTACCTCCAATGCATTATGCTACACACTGTGTTGCCCCTGTTCTGGCATTGGCCAAAGCCGATGCCGAATATGTATCTTGTTTTGGTTCAGGAACAATCGATGCACATCTAATTCCTAAATATGGATCCCCATTTGCTGTAGAAAGCTGCCATATTAAATTTAAAGATTCAGATCTGGCCGCTGAAGTAACCAGGTCATTGTTCAATACAGCAAGACAATATAGGGAGAGTTTTGATGTTTATGCATCGAAAAAGAGCTTCGAATGGACGCTGATAGAGCACGAGCATTCCGTGATTCATACAGGTGAAACTCCTCAAAAAGTAGCTATTCCGGATTATGCGCATTTGCTTCCAGAAGAGATACAGCACTTTACTACTGGTGGTGTGTACGATGGAGAGAACAATCAGCACTTGTCATTTATTCAGGGAGCTGGTCATGGTGGCTCTCACCCTCATCTGGTACATGAGTTCATCTCTGCATTGATCCAGGAGCGGGTACCTTTTCCT
>CBFGNP010000640.1:0-3197 GCA_965650095.1 uncultured Pedobacter sp.
CTCATTATTAGGTCCAATTTCTTCAACAATTTCTTCCTTGAAATAAGATTTCTGGAAGACAAGGATTAATATCACACCAACAGATATGGCGGCATCAGCAATGTTAAACACCGGTCTGAAGAAGATAAAATCTTCGCCGCCCCATATCGGTACCCATTTCGGGAAAACACCTTGTATCAAGGGGAAATAAAACATATCTACCACACGGCCATGAAACAAACTTGCATAGCCATATATCTTGCCATATAGCACAGAGTCGATGATATTTCCAAGCGCACCTGCAAAAATGAGCGCGACATTTAGTATCAGTCCCCTATGATATTTCCGCTGGATCAGGTAATGAAGCCCGTAACCAATTCCGGCAACGGCGGCTATCCTGAAGAGGGACAAGGACAGCTTGCCAAATTCGCCGCCAAATTCCAGGCCAAAGGCCATTCCATTATTTTCGGTAAAGTGAATAATAAACCAGTCTCCAATGATCCTGAACTCCTGACCAAGGTACATATTGGTTTTTATCCAGGTCTTTAAAAGCTGGTCAGCAAGCAGAACAAGGAAAATGATTAATAAAGGTTTTGTATAGCCTTTCATTACGACTGCTTCAGTTTAGCTTCCATACTTAAAGTCGCATGCGGCACTGCACGCAAACGCTCTTTCTGGATGAGCTTGCCAGTTTCCCTGCAAATGCCATAAGTTTTGTTTTCAATACGGACCAAAGCAGCTTCTAAGTTTTCAATGAATTTTTTCTGACGCGCAGCCAGTTGATTCAATTGCTCTTTTTCTAAAGTGGCAGAACCATCTTCCAATGTTTTATAGGTTCCAGAGGTGTCTTCAGTGCCGTTCGAGTTCGGACTGCTCAACGAGTTGGTCAGGTCAAGAAACTCTTCTCTCGCCATTCTCAATTTCTCTAGGATTAATTCTTTAAATTCCTGTAATTCACTGTCAGAATACCTTGTTTTTTCTTTTTCCATAATAATTTATTGTTGTGCAATCGAAATTTGTAGTTCAACATCATCGATTACTATTTTGTTTCCGTTGTCTAATGTTTCCGTTAAATTAATATTATCTGCCAGAATTTCTGAACAAATGTATGTTTTATTTTGTGCTACGGCATCGGCGATGAGGTTATGGTTTTGTAAAGTGACCATAATCCTGTCCGTTACTTCGTAATTCAATTCTTTTCTCAGGTTCTGAATTCTGTTGACGAGTTCACGTGACAGGCCTTCCTGTTTAAGCGGCTCGGTGATAGAAACATCAAGGGCGACCGTTAAATTGCCCATATTAGTCACCTGCCATCCCGGGATATCTTCCGCAATAATTTCCACATCGTCCAGCTCAATAACATAATTCGTGCCGCTAATCTCAAATCTTCCGGTGTTTTCAAAGTTTGCCAGTTCATCCTGACTCATGCTGTTCACTACTCCGGCAACCAGTTTCATGTCTTTGCCTACTTTAGGGCCTAACGTTTTAAAGTTTGGCTTGATCTTCTTCTTAATGAAGCCAGCAGTATCGGTGATGTATTCAATTTCTTTAACATTGGTTTCCGATAAGATCAGTTCTTTTACCAGCTCCACTCGTTCTGCAAATTTACTGTCCAGCACCGGGATCAGGATTTTCGCTAAAGGCTGACGAACATTGATGCCTGTTTTTTTACGGAGCGACAACACCATCGATGAAATGTCCTGGGCAAGCTGCATCCTTTCGTTCAGTTCCGTATCGATCAATTTGGCATCCGACTCGTACCACGGGGTAAGGTGTATGGATTCGAAATTGTTGAACTCGTCTTCAGCAGTCAGATTGCGGAACAGCCAGTCTGAGAAGAAGGGGGCTACTGGCGACATCATCTGCGATACGCTCATCAGGCAGGTATATAAGGTTTCATAGGCGGCTTTTTTATCCGTAGTCATTTCACCCTTCCAGAAACGGCGGCGCGACAAACGGATGTACCAGTTGCTCAGGTGCTCATCCACAAAGGCCTGGATAGCCCTTGTAGCTCTCGTGGGCTCATAAGCATGGTAACTTTCGTCAACCTCGGCAATCAGGGTTTGCAATAAGGAAAGGATCCAGCGGTCCAGTTCACTGCGTTTCTCAATCGCAGTCATCTCAAACCGGTTGATCTTAAATTTATCTATGTTGGCATATAGTGCAAAGAAGGCATAGGTGTTGTAAAGTGTGCCAAAAAACTTTCTGCGTATTTCGGCAATTCCTTCTTTGTCAAATTTCAGGTTGTCCCACGGATTCGCATTCGAGATCATGTACCAGCGTGTGGCATCAGGGCCGTATTCCCCCAGTGTTTTAAAGGGATCAACTGCATTGCCTAAACGCTTAGACATCTTTTGCCCGTTTTTGTCCAGCACCAAGCCATTCGACACTACGTTCTTGTAAGCAACTTTATCAAAAACCAGCGTTCCTATCGCGTGCAGGGTATAGAACCATCCACGAGTCTGGTCAACGCCTTCCGCAATGAAATCTGCCGGGAAATCCTTGTTCTCCTCGATCTTGTCTTTATTTTCAAAAGGATAGTGCCATTGTGCATAAGGCATAGCCCCTGAATCAAACCAAACGTCGATCAGATCACTTTCGCGTTTCATGGGTTTGCCGGAGGCTGATACCAGAACGATTTCATCCACCACATTTTTATGCAGATCGACCAGGTCATAATTTTCTTCCGACATATTGCCGATCTCAAATCCTTTGAAAGGGTTTTCCTTCTGGAAACCAGCTTCAACTGACTGTTCTATGGCTTTATACAATTCTTCAACAGAACCAATAATTAGTTCTTCTTTCTTGTCTTCCGTTCTCCAGATCGGCAAAGGGATGCCCCAATACCTGGAACGCGAAAGGTTCCAGTCGTTGGCATTTTTTAGCCAATTGCCAAAACGGCCTTCTCCGGTCGATTTAGGTTTCCAGTTGATGGTTTCATTCAGGTCAAACATCCGGTCTTTTACATCCGTCACCTTAATGAACCAGGAATCCAGTGGATAATACAACAGCGGCTCGTCAGTTCTCCAGCTATGCGGATAACTGTGGACATATTTTTCTACTTTAAAGGCTTTGTTTTCTTCCTTTAAATGGATTGCAATTTCCACATCAACAGATTTCTCCGGGGCTTCGTCTGTATCGTAATATTCATTCTTGACATATTTACCAGCCAGATCACCCATATGCGAAGTAAACTTTCCCTGCAGATCTACCAGGGG
>CBFGNP010000641.1:0-3188 GCA_965650095.1 uncultured Pedobacter sp.
CAATTTGAAAAGGTGGATGCTCACAAAGTAGATTCGCATAAATGCCACCACCCTGATCATAATCAATTCCATCACCACCAACCAGGGTGATAAAGTTCTTCAAGATTTTGTAAGCATGGTTCCCATTGTGTAGCCTGGCCCAAAAATTCATCTTCCAGGCCATAGACCAGCCAGTGGATTCATCGCCCCTGGCAGTCAAACTTACTTCTGCCGCGCGGGCCAGATCAGGTGTTTTGTTTGGGCTGATTTGCCTGCCCGGATGCAATGCGAATAAATGCGAGGCATGTCTGTGTTTATCATTCCGATCGTCCTTGTCATCTTCCCATTCCTGTAATTGCCCCCATTTACCAATTTTAGGCTTTAAAAGACGATCCTTAAGTGCTGCGATGTGATGGCGATAGTCAGTATCTATTTTTAAAGAATCAGCAGCTTCAATATAATTGGTAAACAGGTCGTATACAATTTGCTGATCGTAACTTACGCCATCTTCCTTGGGTCCATGTTCCGGCGACCAGCCATTAGGGGCTACAATTACACCATCAGGCCTGTGTTTTAAATGGTCATCCCAAAACTGAGAAATCTCTTTTAAAATGGGATAAGCAAATTCTTTCAGGTATGTTTTATCCTGGTTAAAAGCATAATGATCCCAAAGGGCTTGTGCATACCAGGCACTTCCGGGCGTGTTCCATAAAAAGCTCTCCCCGCCAAAAATATTATTTTCAGTTCTCACCGTCCATCCGCGTACCCCGGGATATTCCTTTTGCGTGTTTTCCTTTTTAACTTCACGCATGCTATTTATGTAATCTAGATACGGAATATTACTCTCTGCCAAATTGGTAGGCTCTGCCGGCCAGTAATTCATCTGAATATTAATATTTGAATGGTAGTCTGACCGCCATGGAGGATTGTTACTATTATTCCATATACCTTGTAAATTGGCCGGCAGACCTCCTTTTCTCGAAGAACTGATGAGCAAATACCTGCCGTACTGAAACAGTGTACTTTCTAACCCTGTATCTTCATTTTTCTTATAATTAAGTATCCGCTGAGCGGTGGGGACTTCCGCTTTTGCATTGCTTTTTCCAATTTGTAAAGCGACCCTTTTAAATAAATCCTGATAATCCCTGATGTGGTTATTTTTCAAGACATCATACTTTTTTGCCGTTGCGTTTGTTAAATTTCTATTCACTACCAGTTCTGGATTTTCCCCTTTCCAATGTTTAGCCCGTTGATTAACATAATCAGTTGCTGCCGATAAATACAGGGTGAAAGCATTCGCATTTTCCAGCTGAATCCGGCTATTACCATCTGCATCTTTGTTAATCGTTAAGGTTCCCCCGTCATGGTTGATTTGTAAAGCTGATGCATATTTAAGCCCGTTTCCCAGGACACTACTAATGGTTAGCCGGTTTGCATCTCCCTGTGTTTTCGCGGCATGGGCATCCTTAAGCGTTACGGTTATCGAATAAGCATTTTTTGCTTTTGACGTATAATTCAAAACAAGAACCTGATCAGGGTAACTGGCGAAATATTCCCTGGCAAAAGGTCGATGACCGATATGATAATCTACCTTATGCAGTGAATTATTTAAATCCAGGACCCGCTTATAGTCAGTTATTTCACTCCTATGTGCATTTTCAAATCTGACAAAAATATCTCCAAACGCCTGGTAAGCACCAGTTTCCTGTTCATCACCAGTCCACAAACTACTTTCGTTGAACTGAATATGTTCTTCATCAACCCCGCCAAAAACCATTCCTCCAAGCTTGCCATTACCAATCGGGTAAGCCTGTGTCATCCAGTCTTTTGCTGGCTTGTCATCCCAGATCAAATTATTATCGGTCTGCGCTTGTGAAAAACCGGCGCTGAACACTAAAATAAAAAATAGTTTTAACGGCTTTCTTCTTATCATCATTAGCAATTACTTAACGGGGTTAATTTTTTATTGTTTATTCCAGAATCTGATTTCACTCATATTACTATAATTTCCATCATTTGTGGTCACATGTTTAATTCTTATCCGAATGTAACGAATAGGTTTACCACCGTTATCAAGTTCTGTGGTATAGGCGTTTTTTCCATCATCAGTTCGCAATACTTCTTTAAGTAAAGTCCAGCCTTTTGCGATGGATTCATCCTTCCATCCGGAATCATTTGAAGGAAGCGTAGTGGCGGCATTGCTGAGGTCAGCTATCCCCCATACTTCAAAATTGTCGGGATTATTACAGCAATCTCTTCCTGTTTCTTCAATCCGGGCAAGGTTATCGTAGTTTTTTCCAAGATCAAATGTAAGCGTATGAGGCATCCCCCCGCTTCCGTTACTATGGAAGATATTCGGATAACCCTGTGGTCCTACACTGCCATCCCACAACTTACTGATGCTGGTACCAGACTCATAAGTCCCTACATCATTGGGCAGGTGCACTTCTGTAAACAAGGATCTGTCGCAAAGTACATAACTATAGATCCTTGGGAAAACTGAATATGCAGCTACGGTAAAAATATCCAGCGAGCTCCGCTCGGGCACATAAAGAGAAAGGTATTGTATTTCAGTGCCTAGTTTGAAGTCAGAAAGTACAATACTGTTATTTTGAGGACCAAGTGTTTGTTCTACTGTGTTTCCTAATTTGTTGGTGTACTTAATCACCGTGCCTTTATCTATGCTATCAGGTGCATTAAAGTTAAGTTGAACAGATCCATCTGAATTTAAAAGATACGGATCAGCCGCATTATAGCCCCTGTTTAGCAAAGCGCTTCTATAAGTAGGCCCATAAACCTTTACACCATTTACTTCCTTCGGAACCGATTTGTTACCCATTTTATCATAAGAGAAAATAGTAAAAGAATACACGAATTCCTGAAGATTCGGGATGGTTACAAAAACGCTATCGGTTTTACTATTAAGTGCGACTACCTGGGAGTCCGCTTTATTATTCCAGTAAACGACATACTTTACAATATTTGGATCAGCACTAGATTTCCATTTTAGCTGTGCTCTTAAATTTCCGGGTCTGCTAAGCACTTCGCCTGCACTACCTGTATAGGTGATTTCATGACCATCAAAAAAGTCCCGGAAGTCGGTTTGTTGCTTTTCACAACCCATCGCAATGACGAGCAGAAAAAGAAATACATGCCGCAGCTCGCGACGCAGCGTGAGGCTTTCCTCATAGTATGCGGAAGCTTGCTCG
>CBFGNP010000642.1:0-3183 GCA_965650095.1 uncultured Pedobacter sp.
TTAGGTTGCTGGCCGGCAATGTGATGCAGATCAATCCTGCATGCGGTTGCAGTATTTTCAAGGGCTTTCCTGAAAATGAGGCTTTATAGCTATTTTCAGGATTAAGACATATGTTCAAACTACGGGGATGCGGAGTTGTCGATTTGTCAAAGCTTAAATCCCTCTCGTGCGCTGAATAATCCTGGTTAAAGCGGCCCCGGTATTGCCAGATCTCAAAGCCTGCAGTTACGGTTCCTTGTTGATAACCCGCATTGAACCAGCTCAGCACTGGGGTGGAAAGTCCTGAGAATTGATGCCAACCTGCTCCGCGGCTGCTTTCAGAAAGGAAATGTTCGAAAGTGTACTAAGAATTACTGGTCTCTTTTTCAAATATCTCCAAGCCTTTTTGTGCGATCTTCATGGCTAGTGCAGGATTGCCCAGATCCAGCATGACTAGGTGAAAAATTTTGCAAGAACAACACTTATTTCCAACTCATAGGTATACTTTGAACAAGGGATTTTAATTATATATTTGGTCGATTATTGATCAGAAATTTAATTATTACTGTACATGCTTACAAGATCCTGTTTGATTTTATCCTTAATTTTTTCGTGTCTTTTTACCTCAGCCCAGGAAAAACCGGATCCCGATTTTGACCTGTACATCTTAATTGGTCAATCCAATATGGCTGGCAGAGGAGTCATCACTGACGAGTTTAAGGCGCAGGGGCATCATAATCTTTATATGCTCAATCAACAAAATCTATGGGTAATTGCTAAGAATCCCCTTCATTTTGACAAGCCTAAAGTGGCCGGTGTAGGACCGGGGATGATGTTTGGAATTCAAATGGCTGAAGCGAATTCTACAAATAAGATTGGATTAATTCCTTGCGCCGTAGGGGGAACAGCAATTGAGAGTTGGGTGCCAGGAGGTTACGACAAGGCAACGAATACACATCCCTATGATGATGCCATTATCCGCATAAAAGAGGCTATGAAATCGGGCGTAATCAAAGGGGTGATTTGGCATCAGGGAGAGGCAAATAGTAATTTAGAAAAATCAAAAATATACTTGACTCAATTGGCTGAGCTGATTGAAAGAATAAGAAACCTTACCGGAAACCCTAACCTTCCTGTTGTTGTGGGCGAACTTGGCAGGTACAGAGAAAATTATCAATACATCAATCAGGAACTTGTCAAGCTACCCAACACTGTAAAAGCTACAGCAGTTGCTTCTTCGGAAGGCCTTGTTAACAAAGGAGATCGAACACATTTTGATGGACCCTCTGCAAATGAAATGGGGAAACGAATGGCTGTCAAAATGATCGAACTTCAAAAGAAACAATAATCAGTGGCGACCTTCCCAGGGACTTAAAAGAGAAAAATAGATGAGTTTGATAACCTGGAAACCCTATTAACATCATAACTACATTAGTCCACGAAAATGATTTCAATCGGACTTTACACTGATGTAACGGGTTGTGAAGAACGAGAGAGATTTCATACAACTGAGAGTTAAAGAACACGTGGTACCCCTACCTTAGTTTTATTGAGAAGAACTCGATTAACTATACAATTTCCAAAAAAATTTTCGTTACAATAGATAAAAACTTCAATATGAAAAACAAAACCAATCGCTTATTTATTTTTACTTTTTTAATGACGATGATCATGACAAGTTACCTTTTTGCACAATCGGGTCAACCTAAAACTGTCGACCCGACCCTCGAACTAGCCCGCAAAAAAATTGATTCTCTTGATAAAAAATTGATTGAGATACTTGGAGCACGAGAACGTGTAGTAAAGGAAATAGGGATTTATAAAGCAAAAAACAACATCCCTTCTCTCCAAGCTGCACGTTTTCAACAGGTAATTGATAAAGGGATAACAGCTGGCAAAAAAGAAGACCTCTCCCCTGAATTTATTACCGAGTTGCTAAATGCTATTCATAAAGAAAGCCTGCGAATAGAAGACGCATTGAAAGAAAAAAAATAGTATTTCCATCACCGCCAACCTAGTGCGGGGGCGACATGTTCCAAGATAGCAGATAGCACATGGATATTATAATTAACGCCCAACGTATTCGGTATGGTCAGCAACAGCGTATCCGCTTCCTGTATCGCTTCGTCCTCGGCTAATTCCCTGATTAACTGATCCGGTTCGGCAGCATAGCTCTTACCAAAGACAGCTCGTTTATCAGCTTCAATATAACCGAAACTATCTGAGCCTTTTCCCTGCTGCCCGAAATAATATCTGTCCTGCTCGTTAACCAGCGCAAAGATCGAACGGCTTACGGAAACCCTTGGTTCGCGCTGATGCCCAGCTTTCTTCCAGGCTTCCTTATACAGCCTGATCTGCTCCGCCTGCTGAATATGGAAAGGTTTACCACTTTCGTCAAATTTCAACGTTGAACTTTGAAGGTTCATGCCGTTCTCGGCAGCCCAGACTGCAGTTGCATTAGAGGCAGCTCCCCACCAGATACGTTCTCGTAGTCCATCCGAATAGGGCTCCAAACGTAACAGACCCGGCGGGTTCGGGAACATGGGATTGGGATTTGGCTGCGCAAATCCACTGCCCTTTAAGCGATCCAAAAAATCCAGGGCTTTTTTTCGGCCCATATCGGCGTCGGTTTCTCCCTGTTCAGGTTGATAACCGAAATAACGCCAGCCTTCGACGACCTGCTCGGGCGAACCCCGGCTGATCCCAAGTTGCAAGCGGCCATCAGAAATCAGGTCCGCGGCACCGGCATCTTCCACCATATATAGCGGATTTTCATAGCGCATATCGATTACACCTGTCCCGATCTCTATCTTGTTGGTTTTTGCCCCAATAGCCGAAAGTAGTGGAAATGGTGATGCCAACTGCTGCGCAAAATGATGCACCCTAAAATAGGCACCATCCAAACCTATCTCTTCTGCGGCAACAGCCAGGTCTATCGATTGCAGCAAGGTGTCGCCTGCGTTACGCGTCTGGTACGAAGGATGGTCAGACCAATGTCCGAACGATAAAAATCCTATTTTCTTCATTGACTATATGATTATAACCAAATGTAAGGATACATCAGCCGCGTGGCGGTCACGGCTTAGTCATAACGATAGAGTTCCATTATTCAACGATTTGTGATAACAGGTTAAAAATGAAAATTCCCATTAACATCTGACACTGAATTATAAACTTCTTTTGTTGATTTCAATCGCAATGAAC